>CAXTOI010000155.1:0-7864 GCA_964245645.1 uncultured Novosphingobium sp.
TCCGGCCAGCAGCGCTACCGCCGGAACCTACACCACACGCCGGGACACGATCAATAATCCGGGGTTCAATCCCCACGTTAGATCGGAACCGGTCGATAATCTTTTCGGCGGCAGGCGATGGCACGGCTCGGCGCTTCTCGTCATAGTCGTAGAAGCCGGCTTTTGTTTTCTGCCCCCAGCGGCCTTCGGCGCACAGCGCGTCCGCGAGGCTTTCAATTCGGCTTGCATCGCGATGCCATCCAAGGTCGACGCCTGCCAGGTCCGCCATCTGGAACGGCCCCATCGGCATGCCAAAATCCGTGTGAATTTTGTCGATCCGCTCGGGACTTGCACCCTCTAGGACGAGCTGCGTCGCTTGTTCCTGGCGCGGCAGCAGGATCCGATTCCCGATGAAACCATAGCAGACACCCGCGACGACGGCGGTTTTGCCGATGCGACGGCCAATGTCCATCGCTGTGACCAGCGTGTCGTCGGCCGTCTTTGCCCCGCGAACAACTTCGAGCAGCTTCATGACGTTGGCGGGCGAAAAGAAGTGAAGCCCGACCACGTCTCCGGGCCGAGATACCATGGTCGCGATCTCATCGATATCCAACAACGATGTGTTGGATGCCATGATTGCGCCAGGCTTGGCGATCCGATCCAAGCGGGAGAAGATTTCCTTTTTGAGCGACATGTCCTCGTAGACCGCCTCTATCACCAAGTCACAGCCCGAGAGTGCGTCGAAGTCGAGCGTGAGGGTCAGCATCCCCATCAGCCGCTCGACGTCGGCAGGTGAGATTCTTCCCTTGGCGGCAGATGCCTCGTAACTACGCCGAACTACCCCAACCCCGCGATCTAACGCATCCTGCTTCATCTCGACAATAGTCACGGGGATATCCGCCGAAAGAAAGTTCATCGATATGCCGCTGCCCATGGTGCCAGCGCCAATTACTCCAACACGTGAGATCGGCCGCGGCTGCACATCTCTATCCATCCCTTCGATCTTCGCGGCTGTTCTCTCGGCGAAGAAAATATGACGGAGTGCCTTCGATTGTTCTCCGTTCATCAATCCCGTGAAAAGCTCTCCTTCTCGCGCAAGCCCCTGCTCGAAGGGCAGAGCGGCCGCTTTTACGGCTTCGACGCATGCGGTGGGAGCCTCCAGCCGCTCGAACATGCGAGAGTTGTTTGAGACAAAATCATCGACCTCCTCGTCCGATACGCTTGCTATCAGTTCGGATGTCCGCCGAACTCGGCTGAGCAAACGAGCATAATCGATCGCGGCCTCTCGAAGGCCCGCACTTGCCGTCAAGCGGTCGGCCAGTCCGACGTTGAGGGCCTTCTCAACGGACAGCGGCACACCAGATGTGATCATATCGAGAGCAACCGCTGTGCCAACGAGGCGCGGTAAGCGCTGTGTGCCGCCGGCACCTGGAAGGAGACCGAGTTGTACCTCTGGAAGGCCGAGCTTTGCTCCCTCGGCGGCGACACGGTAGTGGCAGCCGAGCGCAAGTTCGAGACCGCCACCAAGAGCCGCTCCATGGAGGGCCGCGACCACGGGCTTATGCGAAGCCTCCACGCGATTAATGAGTGAAACAAGATCCGGCTCTGCCAGCGGCTTGTCGAATTCGGTTATATCAGCGCCGCCGGAAAAGAGCCTTCCGTCTCCACGGATGACGATTGCTTTGACGTTCGGATCCGCGTCGGCGCCCTCCAGGGCGTCG
Source organism: uncultured Novosphingobium sp. (assembly GCA_964245645.1). Taxonomy (GTDB): domain Bacteria; phylum Pseudomonadota; class Alphaproteobacteria; order Sphingomonadales; family Sphingomonadaceae; genus Novosphingobium. The sequence goes on from CAXTOI010000155.1 coordinate 1,701, forward strand.
GCGAGCCCGCGCCGCACGGCGGCGCTGAGAGCGTTGACCGGCGGATTGGACAGGACAATCTCGAGGACACCGTGATGTTGGTAGATTTCGATCACTTAGGAGATCCTTTAGAAAATGGCCTCGCCGAGGCGTGTCGGCCGCGCAGTGGGGAGAGGAGGAGAGGCTGACGTCGACGACAATGGCCTGGCCATTGACGTATGCGGCCTCTTCGGACGCTAGGAGGCGACCTCGTCTGGTTGTCCGCCTTGCCAAAGTGGGTTGATTTGCCTGAGCCTGTGTTCCTTGCCGGAGCTTCGTGCGCGCTGGTAGATCACTCGCGTCATCTCTGTCTCGATCAGGCCGGGGCAGACGGCATTGATTCTGATCCCTGACCCACTCAACTGGTGAGCCGCGTTCTGAAGAAGCTTGATGACGCCATCTTTTTGCGCCGAGTACGCGAGGCCCCCAGCACCCGATCGAAGACCTGCGATTGAGGCGGTGCAGATGACAGCGCCGGGACACCCGGCGCAGGTCATGGCCTTGGCGCCATGCTTGATCGCCAGGAAAGTGCCGATGAGATTGATCCGCAGCGTTTTGGAACTGTCCGAAGCACCCTGATCGAAGATGTCTTGTACATTCCCCAAAATACTATCGTTCGCCACAATCGTGTCGATGTGACCGAACTTTCGCGCTGCAAGGAAAATCATCTCCTGAACCGAAGTCTCGTCAGCAACATCCGCTTGATAGCGGATGATGTCGTCAGACCCGGAAGTGGGCTGGCCCCATCCGTAGAAGTGATCCACGGAAAGGACTTTGGCGCCGTCCCGCGCAAAGCGCAGCGCGATGGCGTTCCCGATCCCCGAGCGGCTACCGGTCACCACAACCGGTTTGCCGGCGAAGCGCATCCTAGAGGATACCGGCGACGCTCATGCCGCCATCTACGATGATGAACTGCCCGGTGATATGGCGGGAGGCAGGGGCGGCGAAGAATACGGCGGCGCCAGCGACATCTTTTGGGTCACCAAGCCGGCCGAGCGGCGTTGCCCGGTTCAAGGCGGCCTCCTGTTCCGGATTCTCATACAGGGCCTTGGCAAAGTCGGTCTTGATCACGCCCGGCGCGATAGCATTCACGCGCACGTTGCTGGAACCGAACTCCATCGCAAGATTGCGAACGAGCTGAAAATCTGCCGCTTTCGATATATTGTAGGCCCCGAGGTCCACCGATCCCAGGAAGCCGCCAAGCGAGGAGACCACGACGATAGAGCCGTCGCCGCGCTCCTTCAATGTCGGCGCGACCATCTGAATGAGCCAGTGGGTGGCAAGGACGTTGTTGTCGAAGATCTTGCGAAATTGCTCATCGGTGATCCCCGACAGCGGACCGTAATAGGGGTTGGTGGCGGCATTGCAGACCAGGATGTCGATGCCGCCAAACTGCTCGAGCGTGGTGTCAACGAGGAATCGGAGATCATCCTTCGACGATATGCTTGCGGACACCGCGATCGCCGTCCCAGTGCCATGGCGGTCGTTGATTTCTTTGGCAACGGCGTCACAGGCGTCCTGCTTGCGGCTCGATATCACCACTTTCGCGCCCTGATCCGCCAAGGCTTCCGCGATCGCTAGCCCGATACCGCGCGACGACCCTGTCACGACGGCCACTTTGCCGCTCAAATCGAATAAGCTCATTAGTTATCGTCCGTCTGAATTGGTTATGTCGTGCCGGTGAGTTCCGCTTGCTCCCAAGCGGCACGCGCCAGAGGCAGAAGGCGAGCTACAGTCTTCTCGGCTTCGGCGCTCGACGCATTTCCATCCATCATGCGCTGTTTCACGCCCTGCACGATTCCGGTCAGCCGGAAGAGGTTGAAAGCGAAATACCAGCGCAGATCTGGCACATCGTCGCGAGCGGCCGCTTTGCAGTAAATCGCGATGGCTTCGTTCATCGAAGGGATACCGAGCCCGGTGAAATCGCTTGTCAGCAGGCCCGCATGCCCGTCGACCGGCATGACCCAGTTCATCATCAGATAGGCGACATCAGCGAGCGGATCGCCAATTGTCGCAAGTTCCCAATCGATAACCGCCAAGACCATCGTGTCAGAGGGCCCGAAGATCAGGTTGTCGATCCGGTAGTCGCCATGGATGATAGAACTACGGGTCTGCTGCGGTACAGTGCGCGGGAGCCACTCGATGAGACGTTCGACCTCCGGAATGTCTTCCGTCTGCGACGCCCGATATTGCTTTGTCCACCGTGCGACTTGGCGTTCGAAGAAGTTCCCAGGCCGGCCGTAACTGCTCAATCCGACTTTCTCATAATCGATCGAATGCAGCCAACCAAGGGTTTCGATCATGTTGCGGTAGATGCCGGCTCTCTCGAGCTGGGTCTTCTCGGGAAGGGTGCCGTTCCAGAAGGACCGGCCCTCCACCATCTCCATCAAATAGAACATGGACCCGATGACACCCTCGTCCTTGCAAAGGTCGATCGGTTGCGGCACCGGGAAGCCGGTAGGATGCAGGGCGGACAGCAAGCGGAACTCGCGATCGACCGCATGCGCGGAGGGAAGGAGCTGTCCAAAAGGCTTCCTTCGAAGAACGTAATGGCCGCTCGGTGTCGAGAGCCGGTAGGTCGGGTTCGACTGGCCACCGGGAAACTTGTTGGCCGTCAGCGGCCCCGAGAACCCCGGGAGCCGCAGCGCGAGCCACGCCTCCAAGCGTGCAAGGTCGAGGTCGACTGCCATCGTCAGCGACGCTCCGGTCGCGCGGCGGCATAGTCGCCGTACCGGCCGAGCTCGGCTTTCGCGATCGAGCGCCGGTGAACCTCGTCGGGACCGTCGGCAAGGCGGAGGGTACGAATATGAGCCCAGTCGAACGCTAGCGTGAAGTCCTCGGATACGCCGGCACCACCATGTGCCTGGACCGCATCGTCGATGATGCGCAGCGCCATGATTGGTGCTTGCACCTTGATCATCGCGATCTCGTTCTGCGCGGCCTTGTTGCCGGCTCGGTCCATCATGTCTGCCGCCTTAAGGCAGAGGAGACGCGTCATCTCGATGTCTATGCGAGCCTGAGCGATGCGCTCCTCCCACACGCTTTGCTCAGAGATACGCTTGCCGAAGGCTACCCGCGAAACAAGGCGCTTCGCCATCGCTTCCAGGGCTTCCTCGGCCACGCCGATCGTCCGCATACAATGGTGGATGCGACCCGGCCCGAGGCGACCCTGCGCGATTTCAAAACCGCGACCCTCGCCCAGCAGAATGTTCGATGCCGGCACACGCACATTTTCGAGTCGCACCTCGGCATGCCCGTGCGGGGCGTGGTCGTACCCGTAAACTGGCAGAAGCCGCTCGATTGTGACGCCGGGGGTGTTCATCGGTAGCAATATCATGCTCTGCTGGCGGTAGCGGTCAGTGTCGAAATCCGTCTTCCCCATCAGAATACCGATCTCGCAACGAGGATCTCCCGCGCCCGATGACCACCATTTCCGCCCGTTGATCAGATAGTCGTCGCCATCTCGGCTGATTGAGGTCTCGATGTTCGTAGCGTCGGAGGATGCGACAGCTGGCTCGGTCATAAGGAAAACGGACCGCATCTCTCCGCGCATCAAGGGCGCAAGCCAGTCATCCTTCTGCTGGCGCGTTCCGTAACGAAGCAGGACCTCCATATTGCCAGTGTCAGGCGCGGAGCAGTTGAAGACTTCGGACGCCCACGAGATACGGCCCATCTCCTCGGCGCAAAGCGCATATTCGAGGTTGCTGAGCTGCTCACCTTCGAAGACAAAGCTACCGTCGACGGGTTCGCGGCCCGAGGCCGGGGGCATGAAGAAGTTCCACAGGCCGTCTGCTTTCGCATGCACCTTGAGATCTTCGATGACCTGGACCACCTTGAAGCGTGGCTCGGTCCGAAGCTCGCGGTGGAAATCGCCAAGGCGGGGCCGCACGCGATCATGCATGAAGTCACGTACCCGGTCGCGAATTTCTGTCTCTCTCGGCGTCAGCGTAAAATCCATCTCGTCATCCATCTCCTTGTGCACCCGATCAATGGCACATAATTGTACGGTGGACAATGCGGTATGTACGCCGTACAGGTTTCGCTGACGCTAGGACCGATGCGATCGGCAGTGAGGAAATCTCCGGATGGACGAGGCTAGCCGCCAGGAAAGATCAGAAGCCCTATGCGCGACGCCGTTATCGTTTCAACCGCGAGGACCCCGATCGGCCGCGCCTATCGCGGTACCTTCAATCAAACCCCGGCGCCCACCCTTGCGGCGATGGCTATACGCGAGTGTGTAAGACGAGCTGGGGTCGAGCCTGGGGTCATCGACGACGTCATCATCGGAGCCGCTCTCCAGCAAGGGCATCAGTCGACCATCGGCAGAACGGCCGCGCTGCGTGCAGGCCTGCCGGCAGGTGCGCCCGGCATGTCGATCGATCGGCAGTGCGCCTCCGGGCTTATGGCGATCGCGACCGCGGCGAAGCAGATCATCGTCGACCGCATGAGCGTGGTTATCGCCGGCGGGGTCGAGTCCATTTCGCTCGTTCAAACCGATGAGATGCGCGTCACTCCGGATTCGGAACTCGTCGAGATGGTCCCGGACATCTATATGCCGATGCTTCAGACTGCAGAGGTCGTCGCAGAACGCTATAAGGTTAAGCGCGACGTTCAAGACGCATACGCGCTCCGCTCGCAGCAGCGGACTGCAGCCGCCCAGCAGTGTGGTGCCTTTGATGACGAGATCGTCACCGTCGAGGCCGAGATGGTGGTGAAGAAGAAAGACACTGGCGACGTCGTCATCAAGCATCGAACGCTGTCAAAGGACGAAGGAAACCGGCCCGAGACGACGTTAGGCGGCCTGGAAGGGCTGAAGCCCGTCATCGAGGGAGGCGTGGTCACCGCCGGCAATGCCAGCCAGCTGTCTGACGGTGCATCGGCGTGCGTGGTTATGGATGCGAAGCTCGCTGAACAGAGCGGATTGTCGCCGCTCGGCCGCTATGTCGGGATGTCGGTCGAGGGCACGAAGCCGGATGAGATGGGCATCGGTCCAGTCTTCGCCGTGCCGAAGCTGTTAAAGCGCTTCGATCTCACGATGGACGACATCGGGCTGTGGGAACTCAACGAGGCCTTCGCTGTCCAGATTCTCTACTGCCGCGATCGCTTGGGCATTCCGGAAGACATCCTGAACGTGAACGGCGGGGCCATATCGATTGGTCATCCGTATGGAATGTCCGGTGCCCGGATGGTTGGCCATGCTTTGATCGAAGGGCGCCGCCGGGGCGTTAAATATGTCGTCGTCACGATGTGTGTGGGCGGCGGCATGGGGGCTGCCGGGCTCTTCGAAGTCCTGTGAAAAAGCGTCGTTCAGCCCGCAGACTTCGAACAGCCCTTAAAGCTCAACGCATTGTCATGGGAATTCATTGGTTCGCAATGCGGGATGGGCGCGGTCAGTAAGCCGATCCGCCACGCGGCCGACACCGTTGAGGGAAGATCAGTGATAACGAACATGACGAGCGAGAACTAGAATGACAGACCTCACAATCGAGACAGGGACAGATGAGCTGCTCGCCGAAAGGAAGGGTGGTGTCCTGACATTGACTATGAACCGCCCAGACGCGCGAAACGCGATGACGTTTGGCATGATCGAGGCAATGGTCGATCAGCTGGCACGCGCGGAAGCTGACGACAAGGTTCGCTGCGTCGTTCTCACTGGCGCCGGAAAGGGCTTCTGTTCAGGCGGCGACGTCAAAGGCTTCGCGCAGGACGCCGACGCCGAGCCAACCTCGCCACATGCGGCAATACGGCTGCAGCGCCGGTTACAGCATGGCACGGCGGGCCGGCTCCATCGCATGCCGAAGCCCACCATTGCCGCGATCAACGGCGCGGCGGCGGGCGCTGGTTTGGCGCTCGCCCTCGCTTGCGATCTGCGCATCATGGTCGAGGGTGCGGTGATGACGACGGCGTTTGCACGTGTCGGCTTGTCCGGCGATTTCGGTGGAAGTTATTTCCTCTCGAAGCTCGTCGGTCCGGCGAAGACCAAGGAGCTATATTTTGGCTCGGCGAAGCTTTCTGCCGCCGACGCGCTCAGCTTGGGTCTCGTCAACTGGACCGTCGGCGCGGAGGGCTTCGCGGCTCTGGTCAGCGAGAAGGCGCAGGCGGTTGCAAGCGGGCCGTCCATCGCTTTCGGTTATATGAAGGAGAAC
>CAXTOI010000156.1:0-7846 GCA_964245645.1 uncultured Novosphingobium sp.
ACTGGCGGTCCGATGCTGTGGTCGCGAATGCGCTGCCGCTGTTTCATTGCGCCCAGCTCGATGCGTTTCTAGGCCCATCGTTGCAGGTGGGCGGCGCGAATGTGCTCCTGCCCAGCCCGGCTCCACAGATCTTGGCGCCCGCTATCGAGCGCCATCGCATTACGTCGGTATTTGCGCCGCCGACCGCATGGATTGATTTGTTGCGCTCACCGCTGTTCGATGCACACGACCTTAGCAGCGTGACTCATGGTTATTATGGCGCCTCGATCATGCCGATCGAAGTGCTTCGCGAAATCATGCGGCGGCTGCCGCACATGCGCCTTTGGAACTGCTACGGGCAAACCGAGATCGCGACTGTCGCCACCGTTCTGCAGCCCGAGGATCAGGAGCGCAAGGCCGGCTCGGTGGGGCATGCGGTTGCGCATGTCGAAACGCGGATTGTCGATGACGCGATGAATGACGTCGCGGTGGGCGAGATCGGCGAAATCGTGCATCGCTCGCCCCAGTTGTTGACCGGCTATTGGAACGATAGCAAGCAGACAGTCGACGCCTTTGCCGGCGGCTGGTTTCACAGCGGCGACTTGGCTACCATCGACGATGAAGGCTATATCACCGTCGTCGATCGCAAGAAGGACATGATCAAATCGGGCGGCGAAAACGTGTCGTCGCGCGAGGTCGAGGAAGAAATCTACAAGATGACCGGCGTGTCGGAGGTGGCGGTGGTCGGGCTGCCCCATCCGCGCTGGATCGAAGCGGTTGCCGCTTTCGTGGTGCCCAAGTCCGGTGCGGTGATTGATGCGGAGGCAGTCATCGCGCATTGCCGCGCTTCGCTGGCGGCCTTCAAGACGCCCAAGCGCGTTTTCATACTCGCCGCGTTGCCCCGCAATGCGAGCGGCAAGATTTTGAAACGTAATCTTCGCGAGCAGTCTACGCCCTGAGCGTTGCGCGACGGCGAGTGGGCGGTGGCGCTTGGCTGGTCATCGCACGAGCCCAAGACGAGCGAGTTCTTCCGGGCGACGAGCGCCTGATCCGCTATTTTGCGAGATTGTAACCCTGGCGACAGTTGGCTCTCGCGATTCGCTCTATCGCCTCTGCCATGACTAATCAGATCACGGCACGACCCAAGCCAACCGAAACTCGCGCCGGCGGCGATGTGGTGACGCTGGACGATAAATGGACCCAATCCTCCGGTGTGGTGCTGATGACCGGAACGCAGGCGCTTGGGCGGCTGCTGCTGGACCAGGCGGCGCGGGATAAATCGCGCGATCTCAACACGGCGGGCTTCGTATCGGGATATCGGGGTTCTCCCCTTGGCGGCGTCGATACGCTGTTGTGGTCGATGGGCAAAAGGCTCGACGCCGCCGGAATTCGCTTTCGCTCGGGGGTCAATGAAGAGCTGGCGGCGACAGCGGTGCATGGCAGCCAGCAGGTGGGACTGCTGCCTTTGCCCAAATATGACGGCGTATTCGCCGTCTGGTATGGCAAGGGACCGGGCGTTGATCGCGCGCTGGACGCGCTGAAGCACGGCAATCTTCGGGGCGCCAGCCCGCATGGCGGGGTGCTCTGCGTCTATGGCGATGACCATGCCGGCAAATCGTCGACGGTGGCACATCAGAGCGAGCAGGCGATGGCTTCGGCGCTCATCCCGTCGCTTTATCCTGCCGATGCTGCGGAGATCCTGTCGTTCGGGCTGCTCGGCTTTGCGCTTTCGCGCTTCAGCGGCGCGTGGATCGGCCTCAAATGCGTGAATGAAACGGTCGAGCAGACGCTCACCGTCGATCTTGGGCTGTGTTACGATAGCATTGTCATCCCCGATTTGCCGGCCGGCCCGGACGGGGTCCATGCCCGCTTCGGCGCGTTCAATCCGCTCGGCGACGAGCAGATCGCGCTGGAACAACGGCTGCCGCGCGTCCATGCCTTCGTCCGCGCCAACCGGATTGATCGTGCTGCCTTTCGCTCGCCAGGCGCGCGTCTCGGCATCATTGCGGCGGGGAAAAGCTTCGGCGATGTCCGGCAGGCGCTGTTGCTGCTCGGGCTGAGTGATGCACAGGCGGACGCGCTTGGCATTTCGCTTTACAAGGTTGGCTGCATCTGGCCGCTGGAACCCGAGGGTCTGCAGGAATTCGCGCTTGACCACGGGGCATTGCTGATCGTCGAGGAGAAGAAGAGCTTTCTCGAGCAGCAGGCGGCGGAGATCTTGTTCAATCTCGCCAACCGTCCCGGTATTTACGGCAAACGCGACGAGCATGGTGCGCCCCTGCTGTCATCGACAACCCTGTTGGAGCCCCCTGAAATTGCCCGCGCGATCTTGGGGCGGTTGCATCATCTGGGGGTTGATGTCAGTCGTCTTGAAGCGATGATGGATTCGATCTGTGCGGGCGGACTGCCGGCCGAGCCTGGCACGACGCCGAAACGCGCGCCCTATTTCTGTTCGGGATGCCCGCATAACCGATCGACCCGGCTGCCGGCGGGGAGCTTGAGCATGACCGGGATTGGCTGTCACACCATGGTCAATTTCGTCCGCCCCGAACTGGCGTTGCCGCCCACGCAAATGGGTGGCGAAGGCGCCAGCTGGATCGGTATCGCGCCCTTTACCGATACCCCGCACATATTCCAAAATCTGGGCGACGGAACCTATTACCATTCCGGTCTGCTGGCGATCCGCGCGGCCATCGCCGCTGGCGTGAACATCACCTACAAGATTTTATATAATGATGCCGTGGCCATGACGGGCGGGCAGCCGATCGACGGTCCGATCTCCGTTGCCGAGATCGTCCGCCAAGTGCGCGATGAAGGCGCCAGGGAAGTGGTGGTGGTCAGCGAGAATCCTGATCGCTACGCCGATGACAGGACTATTCCGGCTGGACTTCAGATCGTTCATCGTGATCGGCTCGAAGAGGTTCAATTGCGGTTGCGCGATCTGCCGGGCACGACGGTGATCGTTTATGAGCAGACCTGCGCCGCCGAAAAGCGCAGAAGGCGTAAGCGCGGCGCCTATCCGAATCCGGCAAAGCGCATGTTCATCTCGAAATCGGTTTGCGAGGGATGTGGCGATTGCTCGGTGCAATCGACCTGCGTCAGCGTTCAGCCGGTTGAAACCGAATTCGGCACCAAGCGGCGCATCGACCAGTCGAGCTGCAACAAGGACTTTAGCTGTGCCAATGGCTTTTGCCCGTCGTTCATCACGGTCCGCGATGCCGAGCCGCGCAAGCCCGCGTCCGCCGATATCGACGATCGCCTATTTGCAGATCTGCCCGACATTCCGGCTTTTCAACTGGATGGTCGCGCCGTGAATGTGATGATCGCAGGGATTGGGGGCACCGGGGTGGTAACCGCCGCCGCGCTGATAGGCATGGCCGCCCATCTTGACGGTCGGGTCGCCTCGCTGTTCGACATGACGGGGCTGGCACAAAAGAACGGCGCCGTCTTCACCCACGTCAAGGTCGCGGACCGAAAGGACGCGATCGCGACGCAGCGGATCGGCGCGGCTCAGGCAAGCGTATTGCTGGCATTTGATCTTGTGGCGGCCCTGGGCGCCGAGGCGGCTACAAGCCTTGCGCCGGGCGCGACCCGCGCGCTGGTGAACACCGATCTGACGACCACGGTGGCGTTTCAGTTCGATCGCAATTTCGCGCTGAACGAGCATCTTTTGATGGCGCGCCTGGGTCGGCTTATCGACAAGCAGTCGCTCAAAAGAGCGGATGCCACTGCGATGGCCGCCGAACTGCTTGGCGATGCGATGTACACTACCTCGCTGCTGCTGGGCGTCGCGGCGCAGCACGGGCTGCTTCCGGTCAGCGCACCGTCGATGGAGGCGGCGATCCGGCTCAATGGCGTTGCTGTCGCGGCCAATCTGCGCGCATTCCGGCTGGGGCGGCTGTTCGTCCACAGGCCCGAGGCGGTCGCGGCGATGATTGCGCGGGACGAACCGGCGCACGATGCGATTCCGGCGACGCTGGCAGAAATCATGGCCTCGCGGTCCGCGCATCTCACCCGTTACCAGAACGAGCGATTGTCCGCGCGGTACCGGTCATTGGTCGAGCGGGTGGCCGCAGCGGAGCATCGGATCGCGCCCGGTGAGACGGCGATGGCCATTGCGGTGGCGCGAAACCATGCCAAGCTGCTGGCCTACAAGGACGAATATGAGGTAGCTCGCCTGCTGAGCAATCCGGATCTTTATTCGGAAATCGCCCAGACTTTCGGCGATGATGCCAAGCTGTCGTTCAACATGGCGCCGCCGATCTTCAATAGACGGCGAATAAATGGCCGTCCGGCAAAGCGTGAGTTCTCGGGCGCGATACGGCCGTTCCTGGGCTTGCTTGCGAAGTTCAAGCCTTTACGCGGAACATGGGCGGATCCGTTCGGGCGATCTGCGGACCGCCGGGTCGAGCGCGATCTCATCGTCGAGTATGAGGCGCTGGTTGATCGTGCCCTCGGGCGGTTGACAGCGCAATCGCACAGGCCGATCGCAGCGATGCTGGCGCTTGCGGACGAAATTCGCGGCTATGGTCCGGTGAAGGATGCGGCGGTGGCGGAGTACCGGGCCAAGCTGCGCGACATCGAGGCCACGCTCGACCGCCCGCTGGCCGGCGCGCCGCCAGCCGCCGCCGTCGCGGGTCTGGAGCATGTCGGATGATGAGCGCCGTAAGGCTGAACGCCGCGCGGCTTGCGCGGTGACGCTTTTCGTGTCGCGCGCCATGGCAATTTGTCGGCGAGCGCTTCACGACGGCAAAACGGGATGACCACTCAGTTAGCTGAATTTCGCGCACCAACCCTGATGCTCCCGGTGGTGGCTACGTGGGCGGCGCTTATTGCCTTGTCGATCTTCATCACAGGCTTGTTCGAATGGTTCAGGCTGCCTGCGGCCTTGATGCTCGGTCCGCTCGTCTCGGCTATTGTCGTGGTTCAGGGCGGCGGCAAGGTACGGATGCCTCGCTTCGGTATGAATATGGCGCAGGCGACCATCGGCTGCATGATCGCACGCTCCTTCAACATCCAGATTGTAGATGCATTTCTGGCTGGCTGGCCGCTGCTGATCGGTTTGGTGCTGGCGATCGTCGGGGTCGCCGCGCTGCTCGGCTGGATTATCAGCCGGCTTGGCATCATGCAGGGCACGACCGCCATCTGGGGCGTATTGCCGGGGGCGGCGCCGGTGATGATCCTGATGGCGGAAGCCTATGGCGCTGATGCGCAGCTGGTCGCCTTCATGCAGTATTTTCGTGTGGTCTTGATCGCCGTCACCACCTCGGCGGTGGCCCGCTACTGGACCCATTCCGCTGGCGCGGCAGCGCACGCCGTCGATCTGTTTCCGCCGTTGCACTGGGCCGCATTCTGGCCGACGCTGGTAGTAATGTCGATCAGCCTGCTGGCGGCGCTGCGTCCCCGCGTCCCTGCCGGCGTACTGCTCGCCGCGATGACTATCGGCGGCGTCGTCCATATTTCTGGCTATGCCGCGCTGGAATTACCGCCATGGCTGTTGACGGCAGGTTATGCGGTGCTCGGCTGGACGACCGGATCGCGCTTTTCGAAGGATGTTCTGGCCGCGGCGGCGCGGGCGCTTCCGCAGGTGCTTGGCAGCATCCTGGCCTTGATGGCGTTTGCCGCGGGCATGGCCTTCGTACTGGTTCGCGCGGTCGGCGTCGATCCGCTTACCGCATATCTGGCCACTAGCCCTGGCGGGTTGGACTCTATTTCAATCATCGCCGCATCGACGCGGGTAGACACTTCATTTGTCATGGTGTTGCAGACCGTTCGCTTCGTGCTGATCATAGCCATCGGCTCGCGTCTGTCGCGATTTGTCGCCGGCCTGGTCGATCGATCAGGCAAGGTCCTGCCAAAGGAAGCACGAGTTGCGGTCCAGCGCGGTCGTGAAGCGGATGTCGGCGATCTCGATTGACGATCCTGCAGCGTAAGGGCGGGTCCGCGCGCGCGGTGATTTCGCCGGTGAGGAGGACGGCAAGGCAGCAAGGTTATGCCTGGATAACTGGCTGTATAATGCCGCGGTTTCGAAATGTGCGCATTCCGGACAGCCCGCCTGGATCGCTGCGCGCTTCGGATTGAAAACAGCAAGAAATAATACGACTTGCTAATCGCATAGAACTGGTAACCTGAGTCCCTGGCTGCCGTACGCATGCGTGTCTTGGGAATTCGAGGTTAGGTAAGTTCGCAGAGGCTCAGCGGCCAGAGAGGACGTTTCGATTTATTTTTGGCGAAGACGTGCTGGAACCTGCCGATTTTGCTGTCCGGCGCATCGAAGGGCGCAAGTCCGTAAATTGTGCCTCGTATATTCTAATAGAACTGGTTCGTGAGTTAATTACGTAACCTGGTGAGTGTTATTGATATTAGGCAATAAAAAGATTTAAAGGGAGAAAATGATGGTATACATGTCTAATCGCGGCATATTTCTTCGTGGCGCTGCTGCTTCCGCGATTCTGGTGGGGTTTGCTTCGCCTTGCTTCGCCGAAGCGGTTGCCCCGGTTGCCTCGGTGCCGACTGCCACAACGGGTGCGCCCGAGGATGACGCCCACGACATCATCGTGACGGCTGAAAAGCGCTCTGAGCGACTGAAGGATGTTCCGCTAACGGTCGCGGCCGCAACTTCGACCCAACTAAAGAGCCGGGGCATCACCAGTGCCAACGATCTCACGAAAATCGTTCCTGGCTTCACGTATCAGCAGTCCGATTTTGGCGCCCCGATTTTGGGTATTCGCGGGGTCAGCTTCTTTTCCGTTTCTTCGTCGGCGGTTCCGGCGGTCGCCGTGTACGTCGATCAGATCCCCATCCCTTATTCGCGGCTTACCCTGGCCGCCCCGCTCGATGTCGAGCGGGTCGAAGTGCTCGAGGGGCCGCAGGGCACTCTGTTTGGTGAAAGCACGACAGGTGGTGCTATCAACTATATCGCGGCCAAGCCCACAGACCATCTCGTGGCAGGTGGCGATGTTCTCTACGGGCGCTTTAGCCAGGTTGAAGTGGAGGGCTATGTCGGCGGCCCCATCTCCGACACGCTGACGGCGCGTCTGTCGGGCCGCACCGAGCAGCGGGCCGATTGGCAGAAGAGCGTGAGCCGAAACGATTCGACCGGTCAGCACAATCTTAACGAGGGGCGCCTCTTGCTCGACTTCAAGCCGGCATCGAATCTTCGCTTCGAGCTAAACGTCAATGGCTTTGTGGACCGCTCGGACTCGCCGACCCCGCAATTTCGCAGGTTCGTGCCTTCGACGCCCGGCACAAATCCGATGTCGCCTGCCTACTCACCGGCATTCTACGCCTTTGCCGGTCCCGCTTCGATTCCCCCTTACACGGTCGGCACCGTTCCGCCCGGCCTCGCGGCAGGGCCGATCGCGCCAGTGGGTGGCAACGCCCGCGCGGTGGATTTCGACCCGGGCGTCTCTCTGCGCAACAACGATCGGTTCTTTCAGACTGCGCTGACGGGGGAACTCGATATTGGCGGCATTGGTACGCTCACATCCTTGTCGTCCTACGAACGGTATGACGGGGCGCAGCACACTGATCCTGATGGAACGCCGTACAATAACGTCGCTACTTTCGATACGCAGACGTTCAGGATTTTCAGTCAGGAATTGCGCGCGGCTGGTACAGCGGGAGCACTCAAATGGACCGTCGGCGGCTATTATGAGTATAATAAGCTTTCGTCGTTTTCGGACAATTTCAATGAAGGGACCAACTCGGCTATCGTCGGTATCCACTACGACAAATATGGGCTGCGCAGCGTAGAGAAGATTAACACCAAGGCCGGTTTCGGTGGTGTGGATTATGACCTTGGTCACCATATAACTCTGCAGGGGTCGGTTCGTTATACGGCTGAATCACGCAAGTGGGATGGCTG
>CAXTOI010000157.1:0-7802 GCA_964245645.1 uncultured Novosphingobium sp.
CCTTGAGTGATTCCTGACGCTGCCGAGCAGTCACGATGATCTCGCCGGGGTCGTTCGAGACGCGCGCATCGGGCGGTGTGACCGGGCTCATATCGGCAGGCGTTGGTGTGCCGGGAGCGGTGCTCTGGGCGATGGCCATTACCGGCAGGAAGGCCAAGACAGTACCCACGGCAAGGAAGCCAAGGTTGCGCATGTGAAAATTCCTCTCATCAACCTGCCGGTCTGCGCCAGCATCGGGAATGTGATAGGAGCGCAAAAACCTATCGGAAAGGTCTGCGGCTGTGCCGAGCGGCAGGATTTGTTGGCTTCCTCAGCGCCGTAGCGCGCGCGGACAGCCAAAAGGCCAAACCGGTCATCGCGTCCGTCAGCACATCGCCCGCGCGGCGCTTGCCGATGCCGTGAGCCTTGAGGATCTTCCAGACACCGCGCGCCGAGCGGCTGTGCACATACCACGATAGCAGGCGCCCGGCACACGCCGTCATGCACGGTGCCGCGGATGGCAACTGTGGTGGTCGTGACGATTGTCTGGGTCATGCTCGCTCTCCCGTGCGCCTGCGCATCTCCGGCAGAGCACAATAAGAACATCGGTCCGCCGATCAGCTTCGCTCGCTTTGCCCGGCGACAGTTTGACAATGCCGCAAGCGATGCACCAAATTATACAGCGAAGCTCAACCGGATACGCGCGGCGCCCTCTCAGATGAGCCCGTCCACCTGGGCCTGCGCGAGCGCACTCTCAATCCCGCCGTTATACAATGCGCACAGCCAGCGCTTGACGATCGTGCAGAACCCCGCGCTCTCGCCAAGGTCGCCGAACAGCGATCGCATCGCGAGCAGCGGCATGGGATCGCCACCACCCGCAATCGCCCGCGCGCGCAGTTCGGCGGCGAGCGGATGGACGACCTCAATCGGTTTGCCTGCTTCGTCCTCGCCTCGAACGCGACGGAGCCACGCCGCCAGCGCAAAGGCGAGCAGATCAATCGGTGCGCCTGCCGCGAGCCGGTCGCGGATCGGATCCAGCAGATAGTTGAGCGCCGCGTCTGCATTCACGCGCGCCACCGTGTCGGGGATCGCCGGATTGTCGAACCGCGCGACGACGGACCGCTTATAGTCGGCGAGATCGACGCCGGGCACCGGATCGAGCGTGGGCCCGGTCTCGCGGTCCATCAGCGCGGTGACATAGCGCCGGATCAGCGGGTGCCGGATTGTCTCGCTGATCTCGGTAAGACCAATGAGCTGGCCTGGGCCGGACAGGGCGAGATGGCTGGCGTTGAGTAGACGTAGCTTCATCCGCTCGTAAGGCGCGACGTCATTGACGAACTGCACGCCGACCTGCTCGAGCGCCGGCCGCCCGGCGACGAAACGATCCTCGATCACCCATTGCCGAAAAGGCTCGGTGACGAGCGGCGCCGCGTCGTCGATCCCGGTCCGATCCCTGAAGTCCCGAATAGCCGCGGCGGTCGGCTGCGGCGTGATCCTGTCAACCATCGAATTGGGAAAGCTGGCATGCTCTGCGATCCAGGCGGACAAGCCTGGATCGATTGCATCGGCAAAGTCGCAGACGGCGCCGCGCAGCACATCGCCATTACACTGGATATTGTCGCAACTCAGCACGGTCAGCGCGCCAAGCTTGTGCCGTCGCCGATCGGCGAGCGCTGCGACCACAACGCCGATCGCTGACCGGGGATTTGCCAGGCTGCCTAGGTCATGCGCAATCTGTGGATGCGTGAGGTCGAGGCGCTTGGTCGCGCGATCCAGGCAATAGCCATGCTCTGTCACCGTCAGGCTCAAGATCCGCGTCTCGGGCGATCCAAGCGCCTCCAGCAATTCCACGGAACTGGCAGACGCATCGATGGCCTGAACGATCGCGCCGATCACTTCTTGCTGCTCGCCGCACCCGTCGCGCTCGACTAGCGTATAAAGACAGTCCTGGTTGTTTAAGGCTTTCAGCAGCGCCCGATCCGCCTCGCGCAAGCCCACGCCCCTGACTCCCCACTGCAGCGCGCTCGAGTCCACCAGCATCAGATCATGGAGGTAGCGCGCCATATGCGCGCGGTGGAAGCCGCCGAGGCCGAGATGCACGATTCTGGGCACGATGGCGCGTCGATCATAGGAGGGTGGCGTCAAGCCACGGCGACTGTCGATGCCCTTCACGATATCTGCAGCTTCTTTTGCCATGCGTGCCTCGATCCCGCCATCTGATAGCTTCGTACGATGCTATGGCGATCCCTTGATCGATTTTTCGTGGTTGGCCGTAGACGGCACAAACATGCTGCCGATCAGCATATGCGGTGATCGGACGCCCGGGATTACAAGCAGGTACCCCTTGGCCGAAAGCGCCCCAGGAGAGCTCATGTCAGACGTAGTTCGTGTAACAACAAGCGATGGTATCGATCTCCACGTCGAAAGTACCGGCGAAGGACCAGCCATCCTCTTCGTGGCCGGCTACATGGCCTCGCTCGTCACTTGGTCCTACCAGATCGATGCGGTGGTGGCGGCCGGCTACCGCGCGGTCGCAGTGGACCGGCGGTGCCATGGTTTGTCCGAACATCCCGCCCACGGCCAGCGCATCGCGCGCCATGCTGCGGACATCCGGGACGTGATCATCGCGCTCGGCCTCGAAAAACCGCTGCTCGTCGGCGCCTCGATGGGGGCGAGCGTCTGCTGGTCGTATATTGACCTATTCGGTCCGCACCCAATCGCCGGCATGGTCGGTGTGGATCAGACCCCCCGCATGATCAACGGCCCCGACTGGCCATCCGGCTTCTACGGCCTGACGGAAGATAATATCGGACACTTCTTCGCAGATGGCGTGCCCCCGACCGGCCGCGGCCGTTCCGGTGAAACATTTTTGGCCGCAATGGCGGCGTTGCAGGCGAAGGTCGGCAACGCAAGGCTCGGTGATCTGGCGACCCCCGAGACCTTGGCGCTGTTGAATGACCATGCACACCAAGACTGGCGAGACGTCTGCGCGACGACATCGTGTCCGATGCTACTGATCGCAGGCCGGGACAGCCAGCTTTGGCCAGCTGACCACACGCTGGCTGTGGCGAATAATCCAACGGGCCGAGCCCTGATCGTCGATCATTGCGGCCACGTTGTAAATGTGGAGCAGCCCGCAGCATTCAACCAAGCGCTACTCGACTTCGCCTCACATGTGGTCAATATCTGATGACCGATTTTGATGGTAGCCGCCGTGCGTGATGCCGACGAGGAACGGCAGAAAAGTCACATAATAAGCTATTTCGACCTGGCAAAGTACCCGGATGTTCGGTTGCATCCAGTTCAACCGCTAACTACTCAGCAGCACCACCCAGCGGGGGAAACGCTATTCCTATTTTACGCCGACATTCGCTCGATGGCCGCGCCAATCTGCTCGGCGGCGTCGAGCAGGTGGTCGTCCCCCAGGTGAGCGTAGCGCGCAGTCGACTGCGGATTGGCGTGCCCGAGCAGCCGACCGATCATCGGCAGCGTCTCCTTGTTCATCGCGGCATGGCTGGCAAACGTGTGACGCAGGTCGTGGAGCCGCACCCCGCGCAAGCCGGCCTTGTCGCGGAACTCTGGCCAGTAAGAGACCTGTCGCATCGGGCGACGGAAACGACAGTTCCAGAACAGCCATGGAATCTTGGGATGGCGCGGCAGGGTATCGATCAGGGCGCGTGCCTCGTCGCCGAGCCACACGGTGCGCGGGCCAGTCTTGCTGTCTTGAGGCCTGAGGCGGTTGCAGCGCACGTCGGTCCATTGCAGTCCCAACACCTCTCCCCTGCGGCCGCCGGTCAATAGGAGCAGCGTCACGGCCGCCGCAGCTATCGGTCGCATCTTGTCCTCACTTGACAGGGCCTCCGTCAGCACCTTTCCCAGCCTCTCCAGTTCCGCGCTCCACAGGAACCGCTCGCATTTCCTACGACGGTTTTGGCGGATGCTGCGACATGGATTGGTGTTCTCAAGCCGGTAACCCCAGCCTTCGGCCTTATTGAGCATATGTCTCAGTATGCTCAGCGTCCGATTGGCTCCGCCGGCATCGGAGCGATCAGTCACGGCAGAGAACCAATTGGTGACGTGCGCCTCGTTCATTTCGTCGATGAACACGCCAGGAAATGTGTCATCGAGATAGAGCGCCCGGTAGTACTTGTTCGCTCAATGGTCGAGGGCTTCCATCTTGCCGCCCAGCGGGTCCAGTACTCGTTGAGGAAATCGCCAAACCGAGGCGCTTCGCGGATTTGTTTTTGGTCGGTGGCCGGATCGAGTCCGACCTGAGCATAGGCGATCATGCCGACGTTGGCAGCTGCGGCCAGGCTCAACCATCGCTCGACAATATAGCCCTCAGCGGTGCAGACACGGCGGGCGATGACCGAACGTGCCGATCCCGATGCCCTACTGCGCGTGGCTGCCAACGAGGGGCGTGGCCGGCTCAAGGTTTACCTCGGCGCGGCACCGGGGGTGGGCAAGACCTATGAGATGTTGAGCGACGCGGCGGCGCGGCGCGATGTCGTGGTGGGCGTGGTCGAGACGCATGGCCGCACGGAAACCGAAGCAAAAGCACAAGGCTTTACCATGATCGCACGCAGCCAGGTTGCGTATCAGGGTCGCATCCTGCAGGAAATGGACATCGACGCCATCCTCGCGCGCCGCCCGGCGCTGGTGCTGGTCGATGAGCTGGCGCATACCAACGCGCCGGGCAGCCGCCACGACAAGCGCTACCAGGATGTCGAGGAACTGCTGGCGGCGGGGATCGACGTGTGGTCCACGGTCAATATCCAGCATCTGGAAAGCCTGAACGATGTCGTCGCCTCGTTCACCAAGGTGCGCGTGCGCGAGACGTTGCCTGACCGCGTGCTGGAAAATGCCGAGATCGAGATCGTCGATATTCCCCCCGACGAGCTGATCGAGCGGCTGAAGGATGGCAAGGTCTACATCCCGCAGGAGGCGACACGCGCGCTGGGGCACTTCTTTTCAAAGTCGAACCTGTCGGCGCTGCGCGAGTTGACGCTGCGGCGCGCCGCGCAGGCGGTCGACGCGCAGATGCTCGATTACGTGCGCGCGCATGCCTTGGCTGGCAGCTGGGGCGCGGGCGACCGGCTGGTCGTGGCGGTAAGCGAGCATCCGGGCGCGGCCGGGCTGGTGCGCGCGGCCAAGCGGATCGCCGATGCCTTGCGTGCGCCGTGGACCGCGGTGCATATCGAGACGCCGCGCAGCGCCGGCTTCAGCGATGCCGAGAAGGGGCAATTGGCCGCGACCATGCATCTGGCCGCGCAGCTGGGGGCGCAGGTCGCCTCGGTGCCGAGCCAATCGGCGCTCGACGGGCTGATGCGCTTTACCGCGGAAGCCCGCGCGACGCAGCTGATCATCGGCAAATCGCCGCGCTCGCGCTGGTTCGAGTTCCGCCATGGCTCGGTGGTGGACCGGATCGTGCGCGAAACGCCGGGGATGGCGGTGCATGTGCTGCCGATGGAGCAGGCGCCGGCCATGCCCGCGCGGCCTGTGGCGGCCAAGCCGAGGCAATGGGGCAAGCCGTCGGGCTATGCGCTGTCGCTCTCGCTGACGGCGCTGGTTACGCTGTTCGGCATCAGCGTGTCGGTCTTCGGCAATGTCACCAATATCGCCTTGCTATACCTGCTGCCGGTGCTGTTTGCCGCCACCCGCTATGGCTTGTTCACCGGGCTGGCGACCGGGCTGGTCTGTTCGCTGGCCTACAACTATTTTTTCATCCCGCCGACATATGCCTTTACCATTCAGGACCCGCAGAATTTGATCACCGTGCTGGTGCTGATGGGGGTGGCCTTCGTCAGCAGCAGCCTGGCGGCGCGGATGCGCGAGCAGGCGATGCTGGCGCAGCACAGCGCCGGGCAGAATGCCTCGCTGGCCGGCTTCTCGCGGCTGCTGACCGGTGTGAGCAAGGCGCAGGAACTGGGGCAGGTGCTGTGTGCGGAAGCGGCGCGGTTGCTCGATGCGCGCGCAGTCCTGCTGATGCCGGGCAGCCTGGCGATGGCCGATGGCCTGCAACTGGTCGCGGCCAATCCGCCCGAGGACCGGCTGGAAGCGCTGGAACATGCCGCGGCGCGCTGGTGCTTCGATCACAACCGGCCGGCCGGGCGCGGATCGGACACGCTGACCGCGTCGGAATGGCTGTTCCATCCGATCGCGGCTGCGGGCAAGGTGCTGGCGGTGTTCGGGCTGGCGCGGCCCGAAGCGTCCACGCCGGTGCGGTCGGATCAGTTGCCGATGCTGCTCAGCCTGCTCGACCAGGCCGGCATGGCGCTGGAACGGATCGCGCTGGAGGCCGACATGGCGCGCGTGACGCGGCTGGAGGAACGCGACCGGCTGCGCAGCGCGCTGCTATCGTCGGTCAGCCATGATCTGCGCACCCCGTTGACGACGATTCAAGGCACGCTGGCGGCGATGCGCCCCGCCGATGCCGAACAGGCCGAGCAGATCGGCGAGGCGCGGGCGGAGTCGCAGCGGCTGCAGCGTTTCTTCACCAATCTGCTCGATATCGCGCGGGTCGAGGCGGGCGCGCTGCATCTGGCGATCGAGTCGGTGGATATCGCCGAGGCGGTGGCCAGCGCGGTGCATGACCTGCGCCGCGCGTTGAGCGACCGGCCGATCCGGATGGATGTGTCGCCCGAATTGCCGTTCGTGCTGGTCGATCCGCAGCTGTTTCACCATTGCCTGATCAATCTGCTGGAGAACGCGGCGAAATATGGCGACGCAGGCAGCCCGATCGTGATTTCCGCCCGGCGCGGCTGGCAAGGGCTCGAACTGCATATCATCGATGAGGGGCCGGGGCTGCCATCTGGCGCGGACAACGGGATTTTCGACACGTTCACGCGCATCGAGGGTAGCGATCGTACCGGCGGCACTGGGCTGGGGCTGGGCATCGTGCGCGGCTTTGCCGAGGCGATGGGGCTGCGCGTCGGGGCGAGCAATCGCAGCAGCCATAACCCCGGTGGGCCCGCCGGCGCCGATTTCGTGATCTCGTTCGACGAGGCGCAGTTGAAGCGTGGTATCGCCGAAGCATGACGGCATCCGCGTGACTCGGGCATTGCCGCCGTTGACGTTGCTGATCGTCGATGATGAGGCGGCGATCCGGCGGTTGCTGTGTGCAACCGCGACCCGCGCCGGCTATCGACCGGTGGAAGCAGCGACAGCGCGTGCGGCCATGGCGGCGGTGCAGATCGACAAGCCTGCCGCGATCCTGCTCGACCTGGGGCTGCCCGACCGCGACGGCCTTGAATTGATTCCGCTGATGAAGGCAGCAGGAGCAGCGGTGCTGGTGATTTCGGCTCGCGACGAGACCGAGCAGAAAGTGGCGGCGCTGGACCTGGGCGCGGACGATTACGTGACCAAGCCGTTCGACAGCGAGGAAGTGCTGGCGCGAATCCGCACGGCGCTGCGGCACCAGTTGTCGGCAGGCGCCGATGCGCCGGTGGTGCAGATCGGCGACCTGGAGATCGACCTGGCCGCGCGGCTGGTGCGCAAGGCTGGCGCCGAAGTGCATCTGGCGCCAAAGGAATATGCGGTGCTGGCTGAACTTGCGCGGCATCCGGGCAAGGTCATCACCCATGCGCAACTGCTGCGGACGGTATGGGGCGCGGGGCACGAGCACGATATCGAGTATCTGCGGGTGGCGGCACGGGGAATCCGGCGGAAGGTGGAGGATGACCCGGCGCGGCCCATGGTGCTGAGGAATGAGCCGGGGATTGGCTATCGGCTGGTGGTTTAGCTTCTTTCCGTTTTAGATCGAGGCGGTTAAAACTCCTCCCCCGTGCGGGGGAGGTTGGGTGGGGGCGTACAACGCCAGCGTC
>CAXTOI010000158.1:0-5621 GCA_964245645.1 uncultured Novosphingobium sp.
CGCGGCCGACCGCAGGCGTTAGCGTACGTTTTTGGGCCTTCTCTCACCGGCCCCCTTCCCGGCCATCGCCGCCGACGCCGCCCGGCTTCAGAGCGAAGGCGGCCTCGTCGGCATCGGCAGCCATGGCGAAGCGCCCGGCATCGGCTTCCATTGGGAAATGGAACTGCACGGCGCAGGCGGTATGACCCCGCTGGCGGTGCTGCACGCCGCCACGATCGGCTCGGCCGAAACCATCGGCCGCAGCAGCGATCTGGGCAGCATCGAACCCGGCAAGATCGCCGATCTGGTCGTGCTCAGCGCCGACCCGCTCGCCGACCTGCGCAACGCCCGCGCGGTGGCCTGGGTGATGCGTGACGGGCATTTGTACAATGCCCGCGATCTCAGCGAAGTCTGGCCAAACGCGAAGCCGCTGTCGCCGAGTTGGTTTGTCAGCGGCGGCACTGCGCAATGGCTTCCGGCAAACCCTGACCACCTCCGAGTCCAGCCTCTTTTAGGGGAGGTGGCAGCCCGCCGGGCTGATGGAAGGGGCGTACCAAGATCAACGGTCCGATGATTGCGCCCAGCTTGCCGCTTCCCCAGCGGGGATGATCAAGACAAGATGTTCAGCGCAATTCTTCAGTCAAGACCGGCACCGCCAACCGCGCCTTTACCCAGGCCGCGCCATCGGCGATCGCCTGCCGCGCCACCGCCGCGACCGACATCGCCTCCAGAAAACTATGCGTTGCGCCGGCGTAGACCTGCGCCTCGACGGCCACCCCGGCCGCCGCCAGCCGCGCTGCCATGGCATGGCTTTGCTCGGTCAGCACATCGCATTCCGGAATGACCAGGAATGCGGGCGGCAGCCCCGCACAATCCGCAAGCACGGGGCAGACGTAAGGATCGCGCGCCAATGCGTCGTCAGGCCCGATATAATTTTTGAAATAATAGTCCATTTCCTCGCGGTTCAGCACCGCGTCGGGTCCGCCGTAGCTAGCTTCCGCTTCGTCCGAGCACCTCCGCGCAAATGCGCCGTAGTTGAGCAACACTCCGGAGATGACCCCAGGCGAGCCCCGGTCGCGCAGCCGCAGCGCGGTCGCCAGAGACAGATTGCCGCCAACCGAATCGCCGCCGATGGCGATGCGTGCCGGATCGCCGCCGATCTCCGCGGCAACGCCATCCAGCAACCAGTCGATCACCTCGACGATGCCGTTCACGCCACCGGATAACGCGCTTCGGGCGACAGCGGATAATCGACGCCGATGACGATAAACCCGCCCGCAGCGGCATACTCGCGCATCAGCCGGTCATGGGTGTCGATGCTGAACAGCGTCCAGCCGCCGCCATGGACATAGACCAGCATCCCGGCAGGCGCGCTCACACCGGGGTCGTAAATCCGCACCCGCAACCGGCCCGACGCCGTCGCAATATGGCGGTCGCTCACCGACGCCATCTGCGGCCCGCCCCTGGTCCATGGCGCCCGCACCTGCTCGGCGATCGCGCGCGCCTCGGGCAGCGGAACGCTGGTAAACGGCGGATGTGCCGCCCAGGCGCGGGTCATCGCTTCAACGAATGCCGCAATTTCCGGGTCGAGATCGCAAACGGCCACAAACACTCCCGTGATGATGATATCGACTACTACCATTGTCGCGAACCGGTAGCAGTCGCACGCGGACCGACCCTTGCTTCAATCGGGCCAACGATGGTTCAGCCCTTGGTCTTTGCGTAATGGCTCGGCGGCACGCCCAACACCCGATGAAACATCGCGGTAAACGAACTCGGGCTTTCGTAACCGACATCGTAAGCGATCGCAGTCACCGACTTGCCCTCACCCAGCATCGACAGCGCCGCCATCAGCCGCACCTGCTGGCGCCACATCGCCAGCGCCATGCCGGTTTCGGCGCGAAAGCTGCGAGTCAGCGTACGCCGCCCCATGCCGGCGATCCGGGCGAGTTCGTCGAGATCGCCATCATGCGCCGGCTCGCCGATGATCAGATCGCAGATCCGGCGCAACCGGCGATCGCGCGGCATCGGCGCAGACAACGGCACTTCGGGCATGCGCAGGATTTCCTCCAGCAGCAGATGGACGATGCGCCCCTCGCGGCCATCGACATCATAGGCATGATCGAAGGTCAGCACCTCGCCGATCAGCGCCTGCACCAGCGGCGAGACATCGAACACGCGGCATGCTCCGGTCGGATCGCTCAGCGCCGGGTCGATATACAGCACGTCGAGCCGCACCGCCCCCCGGCAATAGACTTCGTGCACCACTCCGGCCGGAATCCAGATCGCCCGCCGGACCGGCAGCACGAATGCCGAATGATCGGTGGTGACGGTCATCGTCCCCTCCAGCGCAATGCACAGTTGCGAGCGCTCGTGGCTGTGCGACGGATCGACGAATCCTGCCGGATACTGGTCGTGGAGGCCCACGACCGGCCGGATCGTCAGCGGGAGATCCAGGCTGCGCTTCATAGGGGCGATGCCATCGCAAAATGGCGCCCCGGTCAAGCGATACAATCGACGTCCGCCAGCGGCGGGTTCTCGCCGCGCCGCGAAATCATGCCGGCTTAATGACGAGATACACTGGTTTCGCAATGCGGCCCAAAGCATTCATAGGGAACCCTGATCAAGTCGGAGCTTCACCAAGATAATACCCACTGTCACACCCCCGTCGGCCCGGGCTTGACCCGGGCTTGGGCTTCTTTCTTGCTTGTCCGGTGCAGAAAGGCAGCCTTGGCCCGGCTCAAGGCCGGGCTGACGGGGAAGTTTTAGGCGCCCTCTAATCGATAACGCACTTAATCAGAGCTTCCCTAGACCTGACGAACCATGGACACAGCCAGAGCATCATGCCAGATACGCCCTGATACATTTTGAAACAGGCTGTACCTATGTCATCCGGGCCGACCACGGAACAATACCGGCACCAACGAAACGATCCTGCTACCATCCCGGCTACCGGCGCGCCGCTACCGCCTTCGGATGAGGCATCAGCCCGCTGGGCCGCTGCGCAAGCCTTGCAGCGCAGCCCGATCGCAAGATTCGGCAGCCGCATCAGGCCGGCCGTCAACCGGGCCGCTGCGCGTGCGTCGCGTGTGCCGCTCACGCCATTGCTCGATGATACCCTGCTGGATTGGACCGCTTTGCTGCGCGCCCATTGGCGCGAGATTGCCGAGGAAGCGGATGCGATGCTGACCACGCCGGAGCTTTTGCCGCGCCTCAATGAAATCTCGCAGGATCACGAGCGCATTGCCGGCGATGGACGCTGGCGCTGTTTCTTTCTGGTCGGCTACGGACAGACAATTGCCGCCAATTGCGCCCGCGCACCGCGTACGGCCAAACTGGTAGCGGGTATTCCCAATCTCAATTCCGCGTTTTTTTCGATATTGGACAAGGGCGCGGTTATCCCGCCCCACAACGGCGTGACGCGCGGATTGATAACCTGGCACCTGGCTCTGCGAACCCCGCAAGAGCCGGAAAAATGCTGGATGCGTGTGGGGGACGAACTGGTCTATTGGCGTGAAGGCGAAGGCATCCTGTTCGACGACACTTACCGACACGAGGTGCGCAACGACACGCCGGACCATCGCGTCGTCCTGCTGGTCCAAGTCGAGCGGCCCATGGCGGCGCCGTGGCGCTGGCTGCCCAAATTGTTCCTGTGGGGGATCAAGCGAAGCAGCTTCGTATCCAAGGTGCGCGACAATCTGGCCCGCGTGGAAGCGCTGGCGGCGCATATGGAGCGAGCGTAAACCGGGACAAGCTCAGCACATCTCGTTGTCGCACTCATCTCCCCTCCCGGCGGGGAGGGCTGAAGGTGGGAGAGCAAAATGTGGGATTACACCCTGGTCAGAATCGCTGCGGTCAAGTCGATCCACAAGGCCAGCAGGCACAAGACGCTCAGCACGAAGGCCATGCCGCGGTGGGCCGGGTTGTTGTAGGACAGATGGATCCCGCTCTGCACTATCCGCGCAACGGTGTAGCTCCAGGCAAAGATCAGCGTCCAGTGGCTCACCGCCGACAGCACGAAGGCGGTCAGGCACGCCGCATACAGCAGCACCGGCAGTTCCAGCAAATTGCTGTAATGGCGCACGGCAACTACCGTCGCCTCAGGCTCGGGCGAACCCAGATGCGCCCGGTAGTAGCTGGTATCCTGCCCGGCCTTTATCGCGACCTGGCGCATCATCGCCATCCTCACGAAACCGACGAAGGTCAACGCGACGACGACCAGCATCGGCAGAAAGATGCTCACCGGATTGATTATATTCGGCATTTCCTGGCTTCCTGACCCGAGTTCCCGCTCCCAATCGGAACAACCGATTGACCGGATTCACTTTGACGCAATATTGTTCCATATCCCGACGCTATCGCAAAAAAGCGGCGCAAATCGAGCCCGGAACAACGTAGCTATCGTGTTGACGCTTATGAGCCTTCGCCGGGACTACGAACAAGAGCCAATATATGCACTCACCCGATAAGCAGGCCGGTCGTGCGCGATAGACGGGCGCCCGCGCCGATGGACGGGTCAGCTGCGGCGGATCATGGCAATTCAGCGTGGCGCAGTAATATCCGGCTGTTCATCGGGCTGCTGCTGTTCGCGGCGCTCGTCCGCTGCCAGACCTTCGGCAATCCGTTCATCGGTTACGACGAACAATTCTACCTGCTGGTGGGTGACCGGATGTGGCACGACGGCGCGCTGCCCTTCGTCGATATTTTCGATCGCAAGCCGATCGGCCTGTTCCTGATCTATGCCGCGCTTCGCACGCTGGGTGGCGCAGGGTTCCTGCAATATCAACTGGTGGCGCTGGTTTTCGTCGCCGCCACCGCCTTCGGCATTGCCCGGTTCGGCAGGCAGATCGCCGGCGGGATTGGGCCCGTCGTGGCCGCCTGTCTGTATATCTTGTGGTTGAACTTCATGGAATGCGAAGGCGGCCAGGCGCCGGTTTTCTACAATGGCATCATGGTGTTGGCGGCGATGTTCACCTGGCGCGCCATCGCAGCGGCATCGACACGCATCGGCAACGGCATCGCTGCGATGCTGCTCGTCGGGCTGGCGCTCCAGATCAAATACACCGTCGTTGTCGAGGGCGGGTTCTTCGGCATCGCGCTGGTGCGGGCAGCTTATCGCGATCGATGGCCATGGACGCGCCTGCTCGGCGCCGCGACGCTCTGGATCATGGCCGCGCTCCTGCCGACGCTCGCTGCGCTCGGCTATTACTGCACCATCGGCCATTCGAGCGAATTCCTGTTCGCGAACTTTCGCTCGATCTTCGGGCGGTTGCCGGACCCTCTCCCGGCCCGATTGCGCGGCTTGGCGCTGATCGCCGGAATTCTGTCGCCCCTGGCCGCGCTCGCCTTCGCCGCCCGGCCCGCCCTTGCCCTCCGCAGCTTCGTCCTGCTCTGGCTGGTCGCCGCGCTCGCCGGTCTGCTGCTCTTCGGCAATACCCTCAATCCGCAATCCGCCGCGCCGCTGATCGCGCCGCTGGTCATCGCTGGGGCTGCCTTCTTCACCCCGCCGACCCGATCGCGCCGCTTCGCGCCTATCTTCGTCGGCGCCATACTGATCCTCAGCCAGTTGGTCGTGGCCATGGCCATCCAGGCCAAGGGCAGCCGCGCCGATGCCTACATGCTGGCTGCGGCGGCACGGCCAC
>CAXTOI010000158.1:5631-6762 GCA_964245645.1 uncultured Novosphingobium sp.
GTGCGGGGACATGCATCTATATCTACGATGGCCAGCCAGCGCTCTATCTGCTGACCCATTCCTGTCTGCCGACGCGCTGGGCTTTTCCGGGCCATCTGAACACCCATGACGAAGCCAGCGTCCGCGCGATCGGCGTCGATCCAACCGCAGAAGTAAGGCGCATCCTGGCCACCCGCCCCGACACGATCATCGACAACGCGCCCGCCTACGAACTGGGCAATCCGGCAACACACGCGCTGGTCCGGAGCGCGGTCGCCAACCATTACCACCTTGTCCTGAAACTGCCCGCAGGACAGGGATTCCGCCTGGTCTACCGCTCGAACGGATCTTGATTTGCGCCTCGACCATCGATCCGCTAACTGGCGCGGTAACGATGGTTCCTTGGTGGGCTACCAGGCCCCGCAGGCTTTCAACCCATCGAACTCGAGCTAAAGCTTCGCCAGCAGCTCGGTCTTCTTCGCTGCGAATTCCTCGGCGGTGATGATGTCACGGCTGCGCAGTTCGGCCAGACGTTCGATGCGCGAGAATATCTCATCATCCGAACTGCCGCCGGTCGAAGCAGCCGGAACAACCGGTTCAGCCGCTTTAGCCGGTCGCGCATCGTCGATCGCCCCACCCTCTTCCGGGCTGACGATCTTCAAATCGGACAAACGCACCGGGCCCGACTGGCTGGTGAACCGCAGCGTCTGGTCGTTCCCCTGCTGCTGCGAAATCCCGCCGATACGGTGATCCTCGGTATCATAGACGGTAATCTGCCCACCGCATTCGATCGCCAGCCGGCGCGAGCCCGGAAAGATTGCGTAATGCATATCGTTCTGCGAGCCGCTGGCCGCCGGCGCGCCAAGTTCTGCAGGCCAGCGGTGGCCGAACGCTGCGAGCATGAACAGCTTGGCGCTTTTGCCGTCCCGCGGCGGAATAGCGTTCTGAGTCTCCTCGGGCGCAGACGATGCCGATACCTGCGACGCCTCGGCCAGGTCGCTGCACAGCGCGGCGACCCGCGCCTTGAGCGGCTGGTTGAACATGTCGCCGATCATGATCATGCCGCCCTGCGACCATTGGCCCATGCCGCCCAGGTCGGGATGATTGAACTGCGCCTGGCGTCCGCCGCCGGCTGCGATCGCCGCCAGCAGA
>CAXTOI010000158.1:6772-7768 GCA_964245645.1 uncultured Novosphingobium sp.
CAGATGGCTCGCGGCATCGCTGCTCACCCCATGGCGGGCGGCGATCTGCGCCAGCTTTGTCTCGCCCTCTTCGGTCAAGGCCTGCATGAAACCAGTTTCCCTTCGCTTTGTAGCGCCCCGGCAACGCAATCGCGCAGCCGCGGGACGATTTCTTCGGTAAACCAAGGATTGCGCTGCATCCAGCCGGTCGAACGCCACGACGGATGCGGCAGGCAGATCGTCCCGGGCATCAGCGTATCGAATGCAGCAACCCGCTGGGTTACCGACAACCGCCGCGCCTGCGGCAAATAGCGGCATTGCGAATATTGCCCGATGAGCAGCGTCAGACGAAGCCGTGCGATCGACGATAGGATACGATCGTGCCACAAGGGTGCGCATTCGCGGCGCGGCGGCAGATCGGCACCCGCACCTCGCCCGGGATAACACATCCCCATCGGCACCAGCGCGACCCGCTCCGGATCGTAAAATACCTCGGGCGTCAGCCCGGTCCATTCCCGCAGCCGCGCTCCGCTGGCATCGTTCCATGGCACGCCGCTTTCATGCACCAGCCGGCCGGGCGCCTGGCTGATGATGATAATGCGTGCGGCCACGCCCAGTTGAACGACGGGGCGTGGTCCGCACGGCAGAGCCGCCGCACAAACCCGGCAAGCCCCAATTTCGGCGCGCAGAGATCGGACCTGATCATCGCGGCCATCGGCACTGATAGTCACGCCATGGTGCAAAGGCCGATCTGCATTCAATAAGTTCCAGCCGGATCGCTGGCTGGGAAGCTTTCATCGCTCGCCTGGTCCACTCGGTCCCAATGCGGGCTGTCAGTGGCCATCGCCGCGGGCCCGGCATTGCGGACCTGCGAGAACCCGTTGTGGTTCGCCTCGCCGGAGGCAAACGCCACGGGCGGCGCGACCGGCCGTCCGCTGAGCCAGCGATAAAGGCCGTAACCGATCAAGCCGGTCGTCGCTAATCTGAGTACGCCCATCAAGCTTCTCCTGTGTTCAC
>CAXTOI010000159.1:0-2694 GCA_964245645.1 uncultured Novosphingobium sp.
CTGGCTGGTCAGCGTCAGCCTGCCCCCCGATTGCGCGGCGAGCCCATGCACCATGGACAAGCCCAGGCCGGTGCCCTTGCCCACGCTCTTGGTCGAAAAAAACGGCTCGATCGCCCGGGCCAGCGTCTCGCTGTCCATGCCCATCCCACTGTCCGCCACCGTCAGCGTCACCCACGCCGCCGCGTCGCCTGCCCCGGCATGATCGTGCCGTGCCGGCGTGAACTTGACCGATATCGTCAATTTGCCGCCCTCGGGCATGGCATCGCGTGCATTCACCGCCAGATTGAGCAAGGCGAGTTCGAGCTGGTTGGCGTCGACCCAGGCCGGCGGCGTGGCTCGATCCAGATCGAGCGCCATCGCGATCTGCGGCCCCAGTGAGCGCTCGATGAGATCGGCCATGCCTTCGACCAGCCGGCTGACATCGACCGCCGCCGCCGCCAGCACCTGGCGCCGCGCAAAGGCCAGCAGCCGCGAGATCAGCGTGCGCGACCGTTCCGAGGCCTCCTGCGCCCCGCGGATCAACCGCTGCGAGCGCGCATCATCGTGAATGCGCCCCAGCATGTCGAGCGCGCCCATCACCGGCGTCAGCAGGTTGTTGAAATCATGCGCGACACCCCCGGTCAACTGCCCCAGCGTCTCGATCTTCTGCGCCTCATGCAATTGCGCCACCGCCTCGGCGTGCAGCCGGCTGCGCTCCTCGACGCGGTGCTCCAGGTCCTCGGCCAGATTGCGCAGCGCCAGTTCGGCCGCCTGCTGGTCGGTGATGTCGGTCAGCGTGCCGATCCATCCGGTGATGCGGCCATCGTCTTCGCGCATCGGCACGCTGCGGCTCAGATGGGGCCGGTACTCGCCGGCGGCGGACGCCACCGGAAACACCATCTCGAACGGCTCGCCGGTGTTGACCGAGTGCAGCCAGCCCGCCAGCACCGCAGGCAGGACAGACGGTTCCATCACCGCCTCCCAGCCCCAGCCCAGCATCTGCTCCGGGCTCGTGCCGGTGAAATCATACCACCGCTGGTTGTACCACAGGATCGCACCGTCCGGTCCGGCGGTATAGCACAAGGCCGGCATGGTGTCGGCCAGCGTGCGAAACTGCAGCTCGCTGTCGCGCAGCGCCTTTTCCCGATCGATGATTTCGGCCAGCCGCGTCCGCGCCTCATACTGCCGCCGCCGCGCGCGCACCGCCGCGGTCGCCAGGCTCAGCAGCGACGTGGGATGAAACGGCCGCTCCAGAAAGGTGACATTGCGCAGGTTGGTCAGGTCGCGGTGGGCCTGCGGATTGCGCTCGAGCCCACTGCCGCGCCGGGTGAGCAGCACAAAGGGAACATCCGACCATGGCTCCTGCGCATCCAGCGTCGCCGACAGGACCTGCAGGTCGGCGCTCGCCAGCGCTTCCTCGGTAACGACGACGAAGCCCACCCCCTCGCCGACCTTGCGCGCCAGTTCGGCCGTGTCGCTGCAGGAAATGGCGTCGATATCGCCTTCGGCCAGGATCGCTGCGGCCAGCGCCGCATCCCGCCCCAGCGGCGCCAGGATAAGGGCACGTTCGGATATCGTCAGATGCACCGCGCAAAGCCTATGCTGCCATGCTGCAAAACGCTTCTAATCAAGCAGCGGTTCCTTGTCGCCGATGAACGCCGGGATCCCGCTCAGCACTCCATGGAAGTCCTTCAGCGGAACCCCCAGTTCGACGCCATGGCTGCCGATCCGAAACTCGCGGATGGTGTCCTCGTGCTTGCCGGTGCGCTTCTTGACGACCGAAATGGCGCGCCGCACTTGCCCGGCTGCCTCGAAGTAACGCAGCAGGATCACCGTGTCGGCCAGGTAAGTCACTTCCACCGGGGTTCGCATGTCGCCCAGCACACCATGCTGGGCCACGGTCAGGAAGGTCGAGACGCCGCGCCGGTTGAGATAAAGCAGCAATTCATGCATGTGCAGCACCAGCGCGCGCTCCTCGGGCATCGCCGACTGATAGCCGTTGAGACTGTCGATCACGACCGTCTGCGCCTGCAGCTGCTCGACGCATTCGCGCACGCGATGGGTGAATTCGCCGGGGGTCAGCTCGGCCGCATCGACCTGCTGCAGCAGCAGCGAGCCATCGCGGCACATCGCCGCAATATCGATCCCCAGCCCCAGCGCGCGTTTTTGCAGCAGGCCGAGCTCCTCGTCGAATACGAACATCGCCGCCTTTTCGCCGCGCGCGATCGCGCTGCGCACGAACGACAGCGCCAGCACCGACTTGCCGGTGCCCGCCGGCCCCAGGATCAAGGCCGATGATCCGCGTTCGATCCCGCCGCCCAGAATGGCATCCAGTTCGGGAGAGCCGGTGCCGCAATGGTCGCGCGCAAAGTCGCGCAAATGCTCCTGCGCAATCAGCCGCGGAAACACGCGCAGCCCGCCCGTCTCGATGACGAAATCATGAAAACCGCCGCGATAATTCTGCCCGCGATACTTGATCACACGCAGGCGCCGCCGCTCCCGCCCATAATCCGGCGTCACCGATTCCAGGCGGATAACCGCATGCGCTACGCTGTGCACGGTCTGGTCCTGCACGTCGGCGGTCAGGTCATCGAGCAACAGCACCGTCGTCTGATTGCGCGAAAAATAATGCTTCAGCGCCAGAATCTGCCGCCGATAGCGCAGCGAACTTTGCGCCAGCAGCCGGATCTCGGACAAGCTGTCGATCACCAGCCG
>CAXTOI010000159.1:2704-5260 GCA_964245645.1 uncultured Novosphingobium sp.
CGGGCCTGGTGCGCTCGAAAACTTCGAACATCCGCCGGGTCGTTTCACCCAGTTCGAGATCGGATGAATAGAGCAGGCTTTGCTGCTGCTGATCGTCGAGCAGGCTTTCGGGCGGCAGCAACTCGAAGATCTCGAATCTGTCGCCCAGTTCCCAGCCATGCGAACGCGCACCGCTGCGCAATTCCTCGTCGGTCTCGGACAGCGTGATATACAGCCCGCGCTCGCCATCCGCCGCGCCCTCGATCAGGAACTGCGTCGCCGCCGTGGTCTTGCCCGCCCCCGGGCTCCCTTCGAGCAGATATAGCCGGCCGCGCTGAAACCCACCCGCCGTCACGTCATCCAGGCCCGGAACACCGGTCAGTGCTTTTTCTTGCATGCGTTCGCTTAACCCGGTTTATCCCACATTTCTACTATGTGCGGCGGTGTACGTTCGCAAAAAAGCGTTCATGATGATTGGAAATTCCTATTGATCCAATCGCGCACGGCTGCTTCGGCGCAACCGACTCGGCGCTCCGGCGTTAGCTTCTTTCGGCCATCGGATCGGGACAGATGCATGAACTTCGCTATCGACCGGCTGGTGTTCGTTCCCGATGACGTCGATCTTGCCCGCTCGCCGCTGGCAGGTCAGTTCGATGCCGAGACCTATGTGCTGGGCGTGTTCAATCCGGGCCTGACCCGGCTGGCCAACGGCAATCTGCTGCTGATGGTCCGCATCGCCGAAGCACTCAAACAGCCGATCCGCGACGGCCATGTCCATGCGATCCGCTGGACCAGCGAAAATGAAGCCCATGCGATCCGCTGGACCAGCGAAAATGAAGCCCATGCGATCCGCTGGACTAGCGACGATGCCGCGAGCCACGGCCGCTATGTCCTCGATGCCTGGCCGCTCGAACAGGCCGACACCGCCGACCCGCGCAAGTTCATGCTGCGCGCGGGCGACTGGAAAATCATGGCGCTGACCTCGCTGTCGTGGCTGCTGCCGGTCGAACTCAGCCCCGATGGGCTGGAGCGCATCGCCACTCACTACGATCGTGTCGTCGCGCCGTCGCACAGCTTTCAGTGCTACGGGCTGGAGGATGCCCGGATCAGCAAGGTCGGCGAGCGCTGGTTGATGACCACCTGCTCGGTCAGTCCCGAACGCCATTCGACCACGCTTTACACCTCGGACAACGGCCTCGACTGGTCTTTTGCCGGCATGGTGCTCGACCACCAGAACAAGGACATGCTGATCTTCGAAGGTTTGATCGGCGGCCAGTACTGGGCACAGACCCGGCCGCTGGGCGATCTCTATTTCGCTTACCCGCCGGGCAGCGAATGGCGCGCCGGGCCGTCGATCAACCTGGCCACCTCGCCCGATGCGCTCCACTGGAAACCGCATGAAGCGCCCGGCATCCGCCCCCATGCCGACACCATAGCCACCGCGCGCATGGGAGGCGGCGCCCCACCGATCCTCACCGATGCCGGCTGGCTCAGCCTGTGGCACGGGGTCGAGCCGCAGGACATCGTCGGCATCTACCGCACCTATTGGTCGCTGCTCGACAAGTCCGACCCATCGCGGACCATCGCCACCAGCCACCAGCCGCTGATCGAGGCCAACCCCGAACTGACCCGCCCGATCGCGCACCAGATCTACATCCGCGACGTCGTCTTCACCACCGGCATCGTCGATGCCGGCGACCACTACATCGTCGCCTCGGGCGAACTCGACCTCGCCTGCCGGATCACCCATGTTCCCAAGTCGGCGTTGCATGGGTGATGCGAACGGCACGCCTGGAATCTGCACCGCCCTCATCTGCCCTTGAGCCTGCCGAAGAGATGCATTTCCTTCTATAAGCCATCCTGGTCCGATCTCGCGCAACCATGATCAACCGTTTCCACCATTTCGTCGCCATCGACTGGTCCGGCGCGGCCGGCGAGCGCCACCGCGGGATCGCCGTCGCGCGGTGCACACTCGGGTCCGCTGCGCCGGAACTGGTCCGCCCCGGCCATCGCTGGTCGCGCGCCGAGGTATTGCACTGGCTGCTGCACGACATGCCGGCAGGAACGCTGGTCGGCATGGACCTGGGTCTGTCGCTGCCCTTCGCCGATTGCGGCGCGTTCTTTCCGGCCTGGCGGGAGAGTCCCGCCGATGCCCGTGCCTTGTGGGCGCTGGTCGAACGCATCTGCCGGGATGATCCGCATCTGGCGGTGTCGAGCTTCGTCGACCATGCCGACGCCGCGCTCCATTTCCGCCGCCACGGCGGGCGCCAGGGTAGCGCCTTCGGGCTGCCGGGGGCTGGCCTGCAGGGATTGGGCGGTGGACGGGGCCGGTTCCGCGTCACCGAACGCGCGCAGGAACTGGCAGGCTGCCGCCCCTACAGCAATTTCAATTTGGTGGGCGCAGCGCAGGTCGGCAAATCGAGCCTCACGGGCATGCGGCTGTTGCATCGGCTGGCGGGCGGCCTGCCGGTCTGGCCGATCGACCCCCTGCCCGCACAAGGCAGCGTGCTCGTCGAAATCTATACCACCATCGCAGCCATGGCTGCGGGCCGCAAGCCGGGCCGATCGAAGATGCGC
>CAXTOI010000159.1:5270-7765 GCA_964245645.1 uncultured Novosphingobium sp.
GATCTGAACGACGCCCTCGCCGCCCTGGCCGCCGCGCCCGTGCCCGGCGCCGGGTCGATCGACGACCATGCCAGCGACGCTCTGCTCACCGCCGCCTGGCTGCGTTCCGTCGCCAGCCGCCACGACTTCTGGCACCCCGAAGGCCTTACAGCGGCGGTCGCCACGACCGAGGGCTGGACGTTCGGCGCGCCATAAGGCATGGGCGCGATACCGCCGGCTTAGCTCAGTTGGTAGAGCACCTGATTTGTAATCAGGGGGTCAGGGGTTCGAACCCTCTAGCCGGCACCATTAAAAAGTCGGATTGCACCAAGCTGCGGGCCGGTCAGCGGTGTTCCACCGGACATGAAGCACCGCCTATGACGTCATCGCGTCAATCGGGAGCCTTTGGGTGACGCTTCTTTTCTTGCGTGGCGAACGCAGCAGCGCGATCTTCGCGCGCTTCTGCCTTTGCGGGGGCGGCGGCCCGCGATGCTGCCAGTAACTGGGCATGCTCTTTCTCGCGTGCCGAGAACGCGGCCATACGCTCTTCACGCGCTTTCGCCTTGGCCGGCGCTGCCTCGCGTTCCGCCGCCAGTTCCTGAACGTGCACTTTCTCGTGTGCGGACAATTCGGCGCGTTGTTTCTGGCGATCGGTTGGAATGGAGGATTGTGCGCTTGTGGCCGTTGCCATGGTCAAGATCGCGCAAGCGGTAATCAGTGCAATTTTCATTGGTTTCCTCCGTTAATACCCTTAGTTTAATCGGGCCAAGCTGCACGCGATATGAATGGGCAGAGCTGGTCATACGGATTGTTTTCACATCACATTCCGTGACAAAGCGCCTGCAGTTGGATGGCATCGGCAAAGCTCGCTCGGGCCGGTCACCCGATCCCTGCCGATGCCAGCAGCGCGGTCGTGCTGGCATCGAAGCCGGCGGCGCCGTGTTCGATCTGCCTGGCGATTTCCTTGCCCAGTTCCACGCCGAACTGATCGAAGGGATTGATCCCCAGCAGCACCGCGTTGGCGAAGGTGCGGTGCTCGTGAAAGGCGATCAGCGCGCCCAGCGTTGCCGGGTTCAGGTCGTCGGCCAGCATCGTCGCGCTGGGGCGATTGCCGGGGTAGCAGCGCGCCGGGTCCGGCGCCTGCTTGCCCGCCATCAGCGCTGCGCCTTGTGCGAAACAGTTCATCAGCAGGATGCGGTGGTGCGCCGGGTCGAGGTCGTCGCCCGGCGCGATGCTGGCGATGAAGTCCACCGGGACGACCACCGTGCCTTGGTGCAACAACTGAAACACCGCGTGCTGGGCATCGGTGCCGACGCCGCCCCAGGTGATCGGTGCGGACGGGCCGGTCAGCGGCTCGCCAGATACGGTCACGCGTTTGCCGTTCGATTCCATCTCCAGCTGTTGCAGATAGGACGGCAGCAAGCGGATGCGCTCGTCGTAAGCGAAGCAGGCGCGGGTCTGGCAGCCGAGCAGATGGGTGTAGTAGAGATCGGCGAACGCTGCGCGCAGGCACAGGTTGGCCGGGCCATCGGTGTCGCGGAAATGGCGGTCGATCTCGGCCGCGCCTGCAAGGAATTCGGCAAAACCGGCAGTGCCGATCGCCATCGCCACCGGAAAGCCGATCGACGACCACAACGAATAGCGCCCGCCGACGCCTTCGTTGAACGGCAGCACGCGGGTTTCATCGACGCCCCACTCCACCGCCTTTTCGGGCGCGGCGGTGAGCGCGATGACCCGGCCGTAGGGGTCGGCCACGAGATTTGCGCCCAGCCATGCCAGCGCGCTTTGCGCATTCGTCAGCGTTTCGATGGTGGTGAAGGTTTTGGAAGCGACAGCGATCAGCGTCGTTGCCGGATCGCAGGCGGCGCAGGCGGCTTCCAGCGCGCAGCCATCGATGTTGGACACGACATGGACATCGACTACCGCGCTGGCGCGCACATCGCCTCTGCTGGCGCGGGTCAATGCGTCCACAGCTAGCGCCGGTCCGAGCGCCGAGCCGCCGATGCCGATGTGGATGAGATGCTTAACCTCGCCGAGCAAACCAGTGTGGATCGCCTCGACCAGCGCATGCATGCGCGCGTGAAGCGCCTGCGCTTCTTCTACCGAGGTTTTCTTGCCGACACCGCGCTGGGCGGTGTGCTCGGCCGGTCGGCCCTCGGTGAGGTTGACGATATCGCCGGCGAACAGCGCCGCCCGCCGCCCGGTGAAGTCCATCGTCTCGGCCAGCGCTTCGAATGCGGCGATATGCGCGGGGTCGAGGTGCGTTTTGGACCAGTCGAACAGGATGCCGTTGCCGGCAAGGTCGAGCTTGGTCGACAGATCGGCCACGCGGGTGGCGGAGCCGGCGAACAGCTCTGCCAGCGTCGGCTTGGGCAGCCCCTTCAATCGATCCCAGTGGGCTGCTGCGCCATCCGTCATGTAAGTCTCCTTCGGCGATTAGAGAGTCTTTGTGAGTAAGACGGCGTCAGCCCCCCCCCCCCCCCCCCCCCCAAAAATAGAATTTGGGGGGGGGGGGG
>CAXTOI010000160.1:0-4844 GCA_964245645.1 uncultured Novosphingobium sp.
GTGCTGGGCCGCGACCGAGGCAGTGCTGGCCGACAAGAACATCCTGATCCTGTCGGACCGGGCGCAGTCCGCAACGCGCGTTCCGATGCCGGCGCTGCTCGCGACCGCGGCAGTGCACCATCACCTCGTGCGCCAGGGCCTGCGCATGCAATCAGGGCTGGTGGTGGAAACCGGCGAAGCGCGCGAAGTGCATCATTTCTGCGTGCTGGCCGGCTATGGCGCCGAAGCGATCAATCCCTACGTCGCGCTGGAAACGCTGGAGGCGATCCGCACAGCGAAATACCCCGAATTGTCGACGTACGATGTCGAGAAGAACTACATCAAGGCGATCGGCAAGGGTATCCTCAAGGTAATGTCCAAGATGGGCATCTCGACGTATCAATCCTACTGCGGTGCGCAGATCTTCGACGCGGTCGGCTTGTCGAGCAAGTTCATCGCTGCCTATTTTACCGGCACCGCCACCACGATCGAAGGCGTGGGCATCGCCGAGGTCGCGCAGGAAACCGTGCGGCGCCATGCCGATGCCTATGGCGACAATCCGATCTATCGCAATATGCTCGATGTCGGCGGCATGTACGGGCTGCGGCTGCGCGGCGAGGAACATGCCTGGACTGCGGCCAGCGTCTCCAGCCTGCAACATGCGGTGCGCGGCAATCTGCCCGCCAAATATCTCGAATTCGCGGCAAGCATCAATGACCAGTCGCAGCGGATGCTCACGATCCGCGGGCTGATGACGCTGAAGCCGGCCGATCATCCGCTCGATCTTTCCGAGGTCGAGTCGGCCAGCGAAATCGTCAAGCAGTTCACCACCGGCGCGATGAGCTTCGGCTCGATCAGCCGCGAGGCGCATACCACCCTGGCGGTGGCGATGAACCGCATCGGCGGCAAGTCGAACACCGGTGAAGGCGGCGAGGAAGCGGATCGCTTCGTGAAGCTCGCCAATGGCGATTCGATGCGCTCGGCGATCAAGCAGGTTGCGAGCGGGCGGTTCGGCGTCACCACCGAATATCTGGTCAATGCCGACGATATCCAGATCAAGATGGCGCAGGGGGCCAAGCCGGGTGAGGGGGGGCAATTGCCCGGCGACAAGGTCGACAAGAACATCGCCAAGGTGCGCCATTCCACCCCTGGCGTCGGCCTGATCTCGCCGCCGCCGCACCACGACATCTATTCGATCGAAGACATCGCGCAGCTGATCCACGATCTCAAGAACGTCAATCCGGCCGCACGCATCTCGGTCAAGCTGGTCTCCGAAGTCGGCGTCGGCACCGTCGCGGCGGGCGTCTCGAAGGCGCGCGCCGATCACATCACCATTGCCGGCTATGAAGGCGGGACCGGCGCGTCGCCGCTGACATCGTTGACCCATGCGGGAAGTCCATGGGAAATCGGCCTCGCCGAAACCCAGCAGACGCTGCTGCTCAACAATCTGCGCAGCCGCGTCGCGGTGCAGGCCGATGGCGGCCTCCGCACCGGGCGCGATGTGGCGATCGCCGCGTTGCTGGGGGCGGACGAATTCGGCTTCGCCACCGCCCCGCTGATCGCGGCGGGCTGTATCATGATGCGCAAATGCCATCTCAACACTTGCCCGGTCGGCGTGGCGACGCAGAACCCGGTGCTGCGCGCGCGCTTCACCGGCCAGCCCGAGCATGTGATCAATTACTTCTTCTTCGTCGCCGAAGAACTGCGCGCGATCATGGCCGAGATGGGCTTCCGGACGCTGGCCGAGATGACCGGCCGCGTCGATCGGCTCGACGCCAGCCACGCCATCCACCACTGGAAGGCGCAGGGCATCGACCTGGGCAGGCTGCTGCATCAGGTGCCGCTGGGCGATAGCCCGTCGCTCGGGTGGAGCACAAGGCAGGACCATGGCCTTGATGGCGCGCTGGACAACGACCTGATCGCTGCGGCCGCCACTGCGCTGGACGACCGCCAGGCGGTGGTGATCGAGCGGCCGGTGCGCAACGTCAACCGCACTGTCGGCGCGATGCTGTCGGGCGAAGTGGCGCGGCGGTTCGGCCATGGCGGCCTGCCCGACAATACGGTTCGCATCCGCCTGACCGGGGTCGCCGGGCAAAGCTTCGGCGCGTTTCTGGCGCATGGCGTGACGCTGGACCTGACGGGCGATGCCAACGACTATGTCGGCAAGGGCCTGTCCGGCGGCCGCGTGATCGTGCGCCAGCCGGGGCATGTCGACCGCGAACCGACGGAGAATATCATCGTCGGCAATACCGTGCTTTACGGCGCCATCGCGGGTGAGGCTTATTTCAACGGCGTAGCGGGCGAGCGGTTTGCGGTGCGCAATTCGGGCGCGGTCGCGGTGGTCGAAGGGACCGGCGATCACGGCTGCGAATATATGACCGGCGGCGTGGTCGCAGTGCTGGGCAAGACCGGGCGCAATTTTGCCGCAGGGATGTCGGGCGGAATTGCCTATGTCTATGACGAAGCCGGCGATTTCGCGCAGGCGTGCAACAAAGCCATGGTCGATCTGCTGCCGGTTGCGGCAGGGCGCGACGACGAAGAGGGCGCGGGCCGCCCGCAGCAGCGCACCCACGGCGTGCATGACGCGGGCATGGGTGACATGCTGCGCCACGACGCGGAGCGGCTGCGCATCCTGCTCGAACGCCATCACCTCCACACCGGCAGCAAACGCGCCCGTGCGTTGCTGGACTATTGGACGACTGCGCTGGGTAAGTTCGTCAAGGTGATGCCGCGCGATTACGCGCGCGCGCTGCGGCAGCTGGAAGCCGAGCGAGTCGAAGCAGCATCGGTGGCGGCGGAGTAGGTGGTTGGAGTTCAAGGCATAAGGTTTAAGGTGCGAGGGGCAAACCCCTCGCGCTCCTCTTCATGTTTTGTTGGATGCCAATGTGACTTGCGTCTCTTTGCGAAGTATGTCGTTGTTAAAGCCAAGCTCTGGTTAGAGCTATGGATAGCGAGTGGTGCTCACAACGCCAGAGCCATTAACTGGTTTAATGAAGACTAAATATTGTGAGCGAAGGCGCGCTAAAACATTCACCTCGATGCTATCATTGGTTAGTTGTCTGGCTCATAATTAATGCTCTAATGGCATGGAACCTCCATAAGTGGGGTTACTCAAAAAATTCTCTTTGGCTTGAACCGCTGATGACCGTCGTTTGTGGCTACATGTTCTTCATCGACATAAGTACGCGGATATGGTGGGATACAGAGGAGGTATGGTGGCGGGCTTTGGGTTACATTACGATCTACTCGCTGCGCCGCAGCCTCCGAATTGCCGAATTGATCTCGGTTAAGAGCACGTTCTACAGCGTCACCAATTATGCACCGGGCAAGCCCTTCGATAGCTTTGTGCTGAGCGGTCCCGGCAAGCCGATTTATATCTTCCCCAGCTTCCATCGCCGACGGGAGTTGGAGGAGTTGCTGCTCCAACTGTACAACAAACGCCCGGAGACCTTCACCGATCCGCTTGTCACGGACTTCATCAATGGCGAGTTTACGAAGTGGTGGCCGTCTCGGTAGCTCTTGGGCATGTGCGAGTTGCCACTTACGGCTACGCTGTAGCCGTGCGCAACGACGAACCAACGCTCGACGACGACATTCAAGGGGGTCTGGGGCAAAAAGCCCCAGGTCTTTAATCTTAAACTAACTTTGAAAGTCCTATAATAATCCTGTACTCCACCCGGGCGGGCAAGTCTGATCACTTCAGGATTTCTAATGGGCAATGAAACCGGGTTTCTCGAGATCGATCGCCAGGATCGCAGCTATGCGCATCCGACCGAGCGGCTGAAGCATTACAAGGAGTTTGCGATCCCGCACGGCGCGCCTGCGCTGCAGGCGCAGGCGTCGCGCTGCATGAATTGCGGCATCCCCTATTGCCACACCGGCTGCCCGGTGAACAACCAGATCCCGGACTGGAACCACCTGGTCTATGAGGACGACTGGCGCACTGCGCTCGACGTGCTGCACTCGACCAACAACTTTCCCGAATTTACCGGCCGCATCTGCCCCGCCCCATGCGAGGCCGCCTGCACGCTCAACATCGACGACGCGCCGGTCACGATCAAATCGATCGAATGCGCCATCGTCGATCGCGGCTGGCAGGAAGGCTGGATCGCCCCGCAACCATCCGAGCATCGCAGCGGCAAGACCGTGGCGGTGGTCGGCTCGGGCCCGGCGGGCATGGCCTGCGCCCAGCAACTGGCACGCGCCGGCCATTCGGTCACGCTGTTCGAGAAGAGCGACCGCATCGGCGGGCTGATGCGCTACGGCATCCCCGACTTCAAGATGGAAAAGCACCTGATCAACCGCCGCATCGTGCAGATGGAAGCCGAAGGCGTCCAGTTTCGCACCTCGACAGAAATCGGCGTGACCATTTCGTTGGCCAGCCTGCGCGAAAACTTCGACATGATCGTGCTCTCGGGTGGTGCTGAAGAACCGCGCAAGCTCGATATCCCCGGCGCCGAACTGCCCGGTGTGCGCCTCGCCATGGAATTCCTGACGCAGCAGAACAAGCGCAACGCCGGCGACGACGAACTGCGTGCGGCCCCGCGCGGCTCGGTCACGGCGACCGGCAAGCATGTGATCGTGATCGGCGGCGGCGACACCGGCTCGGATTGCGTCGGTACGTCTAATCGGCAAGGCGCGGCCTCGGTCACCCAACTCGAAATCATGCCCCGCCCGCCGGAAAAGGAAGACAAGGCGCTAAGCTGGCCGCACTGGCCCCTGAAACTGCGCACCTCCTCCAGCCACGAAGAAGGTGCGTCGCGCGACTGGGCAGTGCTGACCAAACGCGTGGTTGGCGGAGATGGGGGCGCGAACGACGTGACCGGGCTGGAATGCGTGCGCGCCGAATGGGTTGGCGGCCAGAT
>CAXTOI010000160.1:4854-7737 GCA_964245645.1 uncultured Novosphingobium sp.
GGAAGTGCCGGGCAGCGAATTCACGCTGAGGGCCGACCTGATCTTTCTGGCCATGGGTTTCGTCGGTCCGCGCAAGCAAGGCCTGCTCGACCAAGCCGGTCTGACGCATGACGCCCGCGGCAATGTCGCCGCCAGCACCGAAGACTACGCCACCAGCGACCCGCAGATTTTTGCCTGCGGGGATATGCGGCGGGGCCAGTCATTGGTCGTGTGGGCTATCCGTGAGGGACGGCAGGCGGCGCGCGCAGTGGATGCGGCGCTGATGGGGGTTAGCGAACTGCCGCGGTAGAGCAAGGTAAGAAATGAGAATTCGAAGGCCATTGCCCTAGACCTCGACCGTTCGTGTTTATCTCGGAAAGGTCTAGCGCTTCATAATGAAGCTGTCGCCAGCTGTCCCTGTAATGAAGTACTACCATACTGAGCGGCGCTGGTGATGTAGCTGGGGGGGGGAATTAAATGAAATGGGTATCGTACCTGCCGGGATTAATACTCGGCGCACTTTTAATGCCGATGGCAGTCAGAGCCGAAGATCAGAACACGCCGGGCAAAAGCTTCGGCTATGCCCATGGCGATTTTTTCACATGGGGCTATTACGACAAGACGGTCACCGTTGATCACTGGAAGATACAGACCAAGGTCAACAATCGGATAAAGGGCCGCGCGCCAATCATCGCGCTTTATCGCTTGGCGCTTTATGCCAAGGCCAACCGGTTCAAGGCATTCGATGTGACCGAGGCAGACTACACCTTATTCTACGGCATGTACGTCAACAACCAGAGTGCAGTGATCGCCGCCGTCGGCGTTGCTCCCGACGCACCGCTCAGCGCCTGCACCGCCGAAACGGAATTCCAATCCTATTGCCGCCGCTATGACACCGATCAGGCATTGGTCGAGTTTCAGAACATCATTGGCATGACCGACGCCGATACAGCTGCAGAAGTCGCTAAAATCAAGCCTGCATCTTGATGGGGCAGTTACTGAAAACAATTCCTGAAGATTCCACTACTTGCGTCATCCTGGAACACCATCGCTGATCGGCTTGCGTTCCATATGCCCGCTGATCTCCGCTCCCGCATCAGGTGTAAAGCGCAGGTTCCAGATCGTGGCGCTGGCCGAAATGCCCGTCACCACCCAAAAGGCGATCGAGAAATCCGCCAGCCCTGGCACCTCATCGCCGTTAGCCAGCATGGCTAAATGCAGCGTTACCGCCGCCAGGCAAATGCCCAGCGAAAGCATCAGCTGCTGGAATGTGGAATAGAACGCGGTCGCGCTGCTCATGTGCTGCTTGTCGATGCTGCCATAGGCGATGGCATTATAGGCGGTGAACTGGAACGACATGAAGAAACCGCTGAGGCACAGCACGCCGAATATCGCCCAGGTCGGCCAGTCGGGCCGGAACACGCCGCATAGCGCATAGCCTGCGGTTGCGATGATGCCGTTGCAGATCAGCGCGCGGCGGAAGCCGAAGCGTTTCAGGATGCGTTGGGCAGCGCCTTTCATGGCCAGCGATCCGATCGCGGTGGCGACGGTGATCGTGCCGCTGCGCGCGGCGGAAAAGCCGAAGCCCAGCTGCATCATCAGCGGCAGCAGAAAAGGCTGCGCGCCTTGGGTAATGCGGGTGATCGAGCCGGCGATGACCGAAAGGCGGAAAGTGGGATCGCGCATCAGGTTCAGGTCCAGGATCGCGTCGTCGCGACCCCGCGCATGGCGGATATAGAACACGCCTGCGATCGCGCCGACGGCGATCAGCGCCGCTGCCAGTCCGCCTTCGCCGGGGCGGCTGACCATCTCGAACCCGAACAGCAGGCAGCCCAACGACGCGCCGCTCAGCAGAAAGCCGCGCATGTCGAACGGCCGGTTCACCTCCTCCTTGAAATTGGCGATAAACCGCCCAACTAGCCAGAAGCCCAGCAGGCCTACCGGCAGGTTGATGTAAAAGATCCACCGCCAGTCAAGATAGGTGACGATCAGCCCGCCCAGCGGTGGCCCGAAGATCGGCCCGATCAGCGCCGGTACCAGCAGCCACGACATGGCACTGACCAGATCCTGCTTGGCGACCGAGCGCAGCAGTACCAGCCGGCCTACGGGGATCATCATCGCACCGCCGATCCCCTGCACGAAGCGCGAGATCAAGATCATATCCAGCGAGCGCGACTGTCCGCAAGCCAGGCTCCCCAGCATGAACAGCACAATGGCCGATCGGAACACGGTGCGCGACCCGTAGCGGTCGGCCAGCGAACCCGAGGCTGGGATGAAGATCGCCAGCGCCAGCAGATAAGACGTCAGCGCCACGCTCATTTCCGGCGCGCGCACCCCGAAGTCGCGCGCCATCGTCGGCAGCGCGGTGGCGAGCACGGTGGCATCGACGAATTCCATGAACAACGCGGACGCGACGATCAGCGCGATCAGCCGGTAGTTGGAACTGGACGCGGGCGGGCCGAGATCGACCGTTTGGGTCAGCGATCCGCCAGCAGGCACGATCCCGTCGCGCACCTCGGCATTGATCGACGCCATTTCGCGCCGCCTGGGCCTCAGCATCGGGCTGGCTCGGGACTGGGTGATGCAGACATGGCGCGGCTTTCCGATTGCGGGCGAGGACTGTCTCCCGAGGCCGTCCATCTTGTTGTGCGGGCGTACCGGAATAAGGCCCATATAGGCATGCGACAGGAAAATGAAACCGCCGCTATAGGTCTGGC
Source organism: uncultured Novosphingobium sp. (assembly GCA_964245645.1). Classification (GTDB taxonomy): domain Bacteria; phylum Pseudomonadota; class Alphaproteobacteria; order Sphingomonadales; family Sphingomonadaceae; genus Novosphingobium. The sequence continues at coordinate 7,551 of CAXTOI010000160.1, forward strand.
ACACCAAGACAGATGTCTGAACGCAGGCACCCATGACCTGCCGCCCGTCGCGGGATCAGCGCCAGATCCTATCATATTTGATGTTAAGGAACCTCTGATCAAGTCGGAGCTTCACCAAGATAACACCCCCGTCACACCCCCGTCGGCCCGGGCTTGACCCGGGCTTGGGCTTCTTTCTTTGCTTGTC
>CAXTOI010000161.1:0-1783 GCA_964245645.1 uncultured Novosphingobium sp.
TCGCTCGGTAGCGCAGACACCCTGGTCAACAACGGCACGATCAGCATGATCGACACCGCCGCTTATCCCAATCCCTACGCATTTGCGGTTTCCGGCGGCATCGCGGTCAACAACACAGGCACGATTTCCGGCATCGGGGTCACGGCCGTAAACCCGACCAACCTTTACATCGGCCCCGCCGGCACGTTGAACAACAGCGGCACGATCACCAGCGATCAGTTCGCCATACTGGTCGGTGGGGCAAACGCGATAACCAACAGCGGCACCATCACCAGCACGGGAATGGCCGCGATAAGTACGGCAAATTTTTATTATAACCCCAGCGGTGCGCTGGCCCAGGTCAGCAATCTGGCAGGCGGCGTTATCTCCGGTGTCGGCGACGCTATCGATTTGCCGGGCGGCAATCTCGCCAACGCGGGCACGATCAACGGCAACGTCAATCTTGCCTATACGCTTTACAATGGTGGCTTGAGCAATGCTGCCGGCGCCTACTTCAACAACGGCGGCAAGCTTGACGGCAATCTGACACTTGGGGGCAACCAATCGCTTTACACCGGGCTGGGTACGCTGGACAGCGGCGGCAGCGTTCAAGGCATCACCGGTACGGTGGCGCCCAATGGGGCAGCGCTGATCTATACCGTCGGGGCCAATGCGACCGACGCTGTGACGGTTCCGGCAGGATTCGGGGAAGTCGGCTACCAGCTTTCCAACAATGCAACCCTGACGCTATCCCCCATGGGTGCCTTGACCGCGCCGCTCGGTCTTTCGGGGGCCGGGTCGGTCATCCTTGACGGTTCGATCACCACCGCATTGGCCCCGGCGATCATCTCCGTTCCGGTCGAGACGGTGGCAGGCTATGCGACGACACCGAACAGCCTGACGATCACCAACAACGGCGCGCTGTCCACTACCTTTCCGGCCAACGTTTATTTGAACGCGCCGCTCCAGCCTTCGACGGTGTTCCTCACCAGTGGAGACACGCTGATCAATACCGGCTCGATCATGTTCACCAATGCCAGCAGCACCGCGTTGCCCACCGCAGCGACCGTTTATGGCGGGGCAGCACTGATCAACAGCGGGATGATCAGCGGGTCGGATGCGAATGCCGTTTCGCTTGGAAATCCGGCTGCCAGCGTCGGTATGCTGTCGCTCACCAATTCAGGCAGCATCACCAGTGATTTGACGGCCGTGACAGCACAGGCCCCGGCTGCAATCGTCAATCAGGCCGGCGGGGTGATCTCGGGGAGCAGTGACGCCATCGACCTTCCCGGTGGCAGCGTCAGCAATGCCGGCACGATCACCGGCAACGTCAATCTGGGCTATGAGCCTGCGGGCGCCACCGCCATGCCGCCGCCGGGCACATATATCGCAAACGGCGGAACGTTGACCGGCAATTTGACCTTTGCCGCCACCGGCGGCGGGAACGAACTGGTCGAAACCGGAACGGGCCTGGGTATCAGCGGCGCGATTGCGAGCGGCACCGGCACCAATTATTTCGGCCATCTGCGGGGCAGCAGCGGCACGGTCACGCTCGGCGGCCCCCTGCCCGCCGGTTTTGCGGTCGAATTCACCGTGGCGAGCGGCGTCGATACGCAAGTCACGCTCACCAGCCCCACCGCCATTGCCGCCGATATTTACGTCGGTGGCGACGGCTCGATAATTAACCAGGTCAATCTTCGCGGCAAGATCACCGGGCTCGCCGCCTCGGGTGAAAGCTTTTATGCCGGACAAGGCCTGCAGCTCGCCTCCTTCACCAACCAGGCTGCGGTAGGCGGCATCGTAA
>CAXTOI010000161.1:1793-7638 GCA_964245645.1 uncultured Novosphingobium sp.
CTGGCCAACAGTGGCATAGTAGGGGCGCCAAGCAGCCCCGGGCCGGTGCTGACGCAGAGCTTCAACGGCACATTGTCGTTCACCAACAGCGGCACGATCGAAGCGCAGCCGGGCAGCAGCGCCGGCGCCGGGCTTGCCGCGTTGCTCACCGGTACATTGAGCGGCACAAGCCTCGTCGGCAACAGCGGCTCGATCACCGGCGGACTGGAGATCGCTTTTTCGGGCAAGGCAGCAACACTGTCGGTGACCAACAGCGGAACCATTACCGGCGCGCCATTCGATGGATCGCAGAGCGTAGCCTTGGCGGTATTGCCGAATGCATCGCCCGACATCTTCGGCAATCTGGCGACCTTTACCAACAGCGGGACGATCATCGGCAATATCGCGCTTGCCGCGGCGAACAACACGCTGATCGATAGCGCCGGCGGCTCGATCATCGGCAATATCGCGGTAAGCAGCGGCAGCATTACGCTGGCTGGGTCTTTCGCCGGCAACATCGACGGCGGCAGCGGGCCGACGAGCCTCACGGTCGCCAGTGGCAGCGCCAGCCAACCGGTGGCTTTCGGCACCATCGCCGGCATTGCCAGCTTCAATCAGACGGGCGGCTATGCCACGCTGAGCGGCACCGCGAGTACCGGCACTGCCGCTTTCACGGGCGGCACTTTCGTCGGCCTGATCGGCTCGGTCTTCGATGCCTCGCGGATCACCGTCGGCAACGGTGCCACCTTTGCTTCGGGGGGCACGATCAACGGCAATCTCGCGGTCAGCGGCACGCTGCACGTCGGCGCTTCGCCCGATACGATGACGGTCAACGGCAATGTCGCGCTGCTGAGCGGATCGACCAGCGTCTTCGAAGTTTCGCCGACCGCCTCATCGAAGCTGGCGGTCTCCGGACAAGTCACGATCGGCAACAATGCCGCGCTGCAGATCGTGCCGTTGCAGCCGCTGGCCCCCGGCATCTCGATCGATCTGATCAGCGCGGCGGGCATTTCCGGCAATTTCACCACTGTGACCGGGATCAACGGTGCCCTTGTCGAACAAGGCGGCAGCCTGTTGCTGCGGACGCTGTTCAACGTCGGCCAGGCCGCCAACCCGCAGGTGACACGCGGGGTCGCTTATCTGAATACGCTAATCGTCACCGGCGCAGCCTCACCGGCATTGCTTGCGGCATTGCCCGCGCTGCAGACTGCTGGCGGCACGCCGTCACTGGCCGCTTTCGCCCGGCTGACGCCCGAGCCCTATGCCACCGCAGAACAGATCGGGGTCGAAAACGCGCTGATGGTATCACGTTCATTGCGCGATCTCGATTTCGACAGCGGTTTGCATTCGGGGCACCTGTTTACCTTCGGCGAGGCGCTGGGCAACTGGCGCGGGCTCAAGGGTGATGCTGCGATCGGCACGTCGGACTCGCATCTCAGCGGCTATGGCTTCGTCGGCGGGCTTGGCGTCGGTGGGCAATTGGCTTCGCTCGCAGCCTTTGGCGGATATATCGACCAGACGCAGACGATCGCGGCGCTCGGCTCCTCGACGCATGCCAAGGGTTTTGTCGGCGGCGCGACCGGCCGGCTGGCCAGCGGCCCAGCACAGTTGAACGTTTCGGTGATTTACGACGATGCGCATGCCAGCACCGGGCGGCAATCTCCCGACGCGATCGCGCTGACTGGCGATTACACGCTGCACAGTTGGACGCTCGACGGCGAGCTGGCAACCCGCATCGCGTTGTCCGCCGGCTGGGCGGCGCGCCCGCATGTCGGCGCGACCTGGGTGTGGACGCAGCGCGGCGCTGCAACGGAGGACAATGCCAGCGTCTTTGCGCTCACGGTCGCTCAGGATCACCACAACGCCGGCTTCATCGACGGCGGCGTGCGCTTCGATGCCGCGAGCGCGGCGGCGGGAACGCTGTCGCCCTATGTAGACCTAAGCTTGCGCTATAAGTTGCGCGGCCGCGCGGTGGAGGCAGTGGCAGGAATCGACGGCGATCCCGACACGTTGTTCTCTGCCGGTGATCGCCGGCGCCGTACCAGCGCGCTGATCGAGGCCGGTGCGCGCTATCGCGTAAACGCCGCAGTCGGCCTGTTCGTCACCGGCAATGGCGAGATCAGCGGCGGCGAAAATTCAGGCGCGGTGACCGGGGGCGTTTCGGTGCGCTTTTGAATAGGATACTAACGGCCTTAAGCTTTGACTTGTCTATTGGGGGCGGAAGGACAAAGACTTGGGGCCATTGCCCCAAACCCCGGCTATTTTGGTACCGCTAGGCTCCAATTTTGCACGAGCTTGCGGCGCGTGGGCTTTATGGCCGCTGCGCGGCAGAGCGCAAACCGATAAGCTGCGCAAGCAAATTACCGGGAGCGCAAGGGCAATGGCCCATACGCGCTAACTTAACCGGATCATCCCTGGGGGCTTGATCCGGGGTTGGGCTGTTCTTCGAGGCAAATTGCTGGACTGGGTTTATCATTTGGCTTTCCGCTCAAGAAGCCTGATCCCAGATCAAGTCCGGGACGACGAAATCGAGGTAAGTGTGGACCGGACGCGTCCGTTGGCGCAACAGCTGCTGAACGGGTGGCGATTGGCACGGGAGCCATTGGCGCGGCGCTTTCTCTGCTGCATGATCGGGCCGACCAGAGGAGATTCGCCATCGTCACTTTCATGTTTGCGACCGGTATCGAGAACAGCGTCCCGACCATAAATGGAGGTCGTACCCGCATTGACGAGATGGAAAGCTGCGGCCACTACAAACGCTGGCGAGAGGATTTCGCGCTCGTTGCCGATATGGGGATCGGCTACCTTCGCTTCGGGCCGCCGATCCACAAGACCTGGCTGGGCGACGGGAAATACGACTGGGAGTTCGCCGACCTGGCGTTTGCCGAGTTGAAGCGGCACAACATCATGCCGATTGTCGATCTCTGCCACTTCGGCGTGCCGGACTGGATCGGAAACTTCCAGAATCCCGACTTCGCCCAGTTGTTCTGCAGCTATGCATTGGCCTTTGCCGCGCGTTTTCCATGGGTGCAGCTTTATACGCCGGTGAACGAGATGTATATCTGCGCCACCTTTTCCGGCCGCTATGGTTGGTGGAACGAGCAGTTGAGCAGCGATCAGGGGTTCGTCACGGCGCTGAAGCATCTGGTCAAGGCCAATGTCCTGGCTATGGAGGCCATCCTGACGGTCCGCTCCGATGCGATCTTCATCCAGAGCGAGTCGTCCGAATACTTCCATGCGGAAAGTCCGGCAACCATCCAGGCCGCGGAAATAATGAACGAGGAGCGGTTTCTGTCGCTCGACTTGAATTACGGTCGCCAGGTCGGTTCCGAGATGTACGAATACCTGTTCGACAACGGCATGACCCGGGACGAATACCACTTCTTCCTTAACAGTCGTCTCAAGCAGCATTGCATCATGGGCAATGATTACTATGTCACTAACGAGCATCGCGTGTCCGACGATGGCTCGACAAGTGCTTCAGGCGAAATATTCGGCTATAGTGAAATCACCCGGCAGTATCATAGCCGCTATCGGTTGCCGGTGATGCACACCGAGACCAATCTGAACCAGGGCCCGGCCGGTGACGAGGCGGTACACTGGTTGTGGAAGGAATGGGCGAACGTCCTGCGGGTGCGCAACGATGGCGTCCCCATGGTCGGTTTTACATGGTATTCGCTGACCGACCAGATCGACTGGGACAGCGCGCTACGCGAGCAGAACGGCAACGTCAATCCGCTTGGCCTCTATGACCTGGATCGCAAGATCAGGCCGGTGGGTGAGGCCTACAAGAACTTGATCAAGCAATGGGGCGATGTGCTGCCGACGCAGAGCATGTGCCTGGCCGTGCCGATAGTGATGCCCGATGAGTACGACGGCATCCACGCTCGGCGGCAACGCGAACGCGCGCAGCGGTTGATCAAGAAGACGCGCGCTGGGCCGACGGCAGAGTGGGCCGCATGATGGATCGGCCGGTCGATCCGGCTGCGGCGCGCTCGGCGTCATGACGGGATCGACGATCACGTTGCGGTCAGGCGCATTGGAAGTGGTACTGCTTCCCGGGATAGGCGGGAGCATTGTGCGGTTCGATCGCATCGACGGCGAATCGCGCCAGTCATTTCTGCGCGCAGCCCGCGCTGTGCCGATCACCGAGGTGTCGATCACCGATGTGCTGGATGCTTCGTGCTTTCCCCTGGTGCCATTCGTCAACCGCATCCGTGGCGGCACCTTTACCTGTGATGGGCGGGTTATCAGCCTTTCGCCCAATATGCCTGGCGATGCGAGCCCGCTGCACGGCCAGGGGTGGCGAGCGGCCTGGGACGTGACAAGCCAGGACGAGCAGCACGCGACCCTGCGATTTTGTCACGCCGCCGGCGAATGGCCCTGGCGATACGAGGCCACACAACATATCGCGCTCGACGAGCATGGGCTGTCGCTGGAATTGTCCTGCCGCAACTTATCACCCGAGCGGATGCCATGCGGGCTGGGCTATCACCCTTACTATCCCTGCACGGCCGAAACTGTGCTCGATACGCTGGTAGAGAGCGCCTGGACGATCGACGCGGCGGTGCTGCCGGTGGAGAATGTGCCTGCGACCGGCCGCTACGACCTGCGGGCGCGCCGCATCTGCGGGCAGTCGTTGGACAATGGTTTCGATGGTTGGGATGGCACCGCGTCGATCACCTGGCCTGGCGAGGGCGCGTCGTTGCGCTTGTCTTCGCCGGACGCCGGGCGTTTCCAGGTCTTTTCGCCGGCACAAGGCGGGCTCTTCGTCGGGGAGCCCGTGCAGAACGCCAACGCTGCGCTTAACGCGCCGCAGGAGCAATGGCCGGCCCTGGGGATGACGCTGCTGGAGGAAGGGCAATGCCGCGTGCTGCATGCCCGGTTCGATGTCGTCCTCTCGTGAACCCGACCGGTCCGCGGGGATGGCTGCGATCAGGACGGATGAGACGACCATGTCGCCGGATGCAGGACATCGGCCGGGCGCTCCAGGGTTCCGGCGAACACCACCAGCAGCAAGCCGCCGGTCAGGCCGAAGTTCTTGAGGAACTGCCAGAAGTGCTCGCGCGAGACGCTGGCGTCGTCGTCGCTGAAGAAGTCGTGATACCGCCAGAAGGGGTGGTAAAGAAAAGCCGTGACCAGGCAGAAGCCGGCGAGCAGCACGGCTGCGGGCCGGTCGAACCACCCGATCACGATGCAGATCGGCGTCAATCCTTCGACCAGGATCGCCAGGACCAGAAGCATCGGACCGGCCGGCAGGCCACTGGACTCGGTCTGGGCAAGCGCATTTTTCCAGTGCCAGATCTTTTCGAGCGCGCTGAACGGGAACATGACGACGAGGCACAGCCGCGCGCCGAACCAGACAGCCTCATTCCAAGTCATGGCTGGCGCCTTTGCTACGATGGTGGCAGGAACACGGCAGCGTTCCTTGACTGTTCCATACGTTAACAGGACCCGGACCGATGAGCAACGACCGCTTCGATATCATTGTAATTGGTTCAGGCCCCGGCGGGGCATCGCTGGCGCTGCGCCTGGCGCCTACCGGCAAGAAAATCCTGATCCTGGAGCGCGGCGACTATCTCAAGCGCGAGCCGGATAATTGGGATCCCAAGGCGGTGTTCGTCGATGGCAAGTATCAGGTCAAGGAAACCTGGTACGATGACCGCGGGCACAGCTTCCAGCCCGGCCTGCACTATGTAGTGGGCGGCAACAGCAAGGTCTACGGCTCGACCCTGTTTCGCCTGCGCGAAGGCGATTTCGGCAAGGTCGTGCATGCCGATGGCATCTCGCCGGCCTGGCCGCTGCCCTATGCCGTGTTCGAGCCCTATTATGCCGAGGCCGAGCGGATCTTTCACGTCCACGGCCA
>CAXTOI010000162.1:0-7596 GCA_964245645.1 uncultured Novosphingobium sp.
AAATACGGCCCAACCCGCGGCGCGCCCACCCCCCCCCGGCGCCTAAAATCCACACCCCCCCCCCGCCCCGCGGCGGCGCCCGCCCCGATCAGCAGCATGTTGCCAATCACCAGCCCCGCCCAGGTTCCGCGACGCGCGCCAAATCCTCTACCGCGCCCCGGGCGCTGTGTGCGCCATCGCGGCAGGGCGGGATGTTGCGGAGTGGCGGCAGCGCGTGCCACGATACGGTTTGCAAGGTCGGCAGCCGGCAGCGGCGGCGGCGGCACGAGCGCCAGCAGCCGGTCGAGTTCGTCGCCGCCGATCGGCTTCCCGGGAGTGGGTGTGCGGCTCATGACGCGGTCCTAAGGTCGGCGGCACTCAGTCCGGCTTCAATCATCGTTCGGCGAAGCGCAACCCGCGCTCGCAGCAACAGCGATTCGAACGCCTTGACGTGCATGCCGAGCGCCTCTGCGGCAGCTGCATTTGGCAACTCCTCATAATAGGTCAGGATGATCGCCGCCCTCTGCCGTTCTGGCAATGCGTTAACCGCGCCGGCCGCGAAAGCGGACAAGTCGCGCGCGGCGAGCGCCTCTTCCGCGGTCGGCGTATCATCGGGCCGCTCGTCGTCCGCCGCTTCGCCGGTGGCATTCCGCCGCCTTAGACGGTCAAAGGACAGGTTGGTCGCCACACGGCGTAACCAGCCAACCAGTCCACCACCCGCCCGCTCACGCCAGGCCGCTGCATGCGTCCAAAGCCTCAGGAAAGTCTCTTGCGTCACGTCCTCCGCCTCGATCGCGTCCCCCAGCAATCGGAAGGCCAGCCGGTAAATGGGACCGGTGTGGCGCTCGACCAGCCGTTGAAACGCTGCGGCGTCCCCACGCGCGACGTCTGCGACCAGGGCCGCATCGGGCGGGTCGTCGGACTCGACGCGGGCCGCTTTCGGCGCAAACCCTAATTTCACTCCAGCCTCTGCTCCCTTCCACTTGCGCCTATAACGGACGAGGGCGCCAAAACCTTCGTTGCCGCGGCCCAGCTTGTCGAAATCCGGTCATATCAGAGATTATCGTAGTCATCGACGCGTTGGGCTTAAGGCCGGATGGAGGAAAGGCCGCTATCCCACCGGCGCTCGCCAAAACCTGCCTGGCAGCATTTGGCCCATTTTCCGCGTTCAGTTGCGCTATTTGCGCACCATCTAAATGACCGTCGTTCAGCTACGAGCTGCCATTCACGACCGCTTTCAGGAATAACGGGTATGTCCCTTTGGTAGACATAAAATTGCGGCATTCCCCAGCGTCCTCGTACCACTGAATGCGCCACACTGCAGCCGCTACCGCGAAATAGCGCGCAACGAGGACATGGACGGCGAGCACGAGGGGTTACCCCTCGTATCTCTGCCTCTTCCCCATGGCCGCTGGCAAAAACGACAACGCGCGGAACGGCTTGCAGCTTCTTCTGATAATAACCTCGCATCTGCAGCAACATCGCTTGGCAAAGCCCGATTAGTGTTGCAGGTTCGCCGATCTGGAGGGGTTTGCCGATGCCGCCAACGACCCGCGTATGTTTTGATGAAATGATCGATGAGGGCGGTGGAATTCGCCCGGCTTATCAGGCCTACGCCGAATGGTTGAATCAGCAGGAACGCGGCTGGCTGCTTCGCCAGGGGAAAGAGGCGGAAACCAGTTTTCGCCGCACCGGGATTACCTTCAACGTCTATGGTGACGATGCCGGGCAGGAGCGGCTGATCCCCTTCGACATGATCCCGCGCATCGTTACCTATGCCGAATGGACGAAGCTGTCGCAGGGCATCGAGCAGCGCGTGCGCGCGCTCAACGCCTTCCTGCATGATCTGTATCACCAGCGCGAGATCGTGCGCGCCGGCAAGCTGCCGGAACGGCTGCTGCGGAACAATAACGCGTTCCTGCCGCAGATGGCCGGGTTCACCCCGCCCGGCGGAATTTACACCCATATCGTCGGGGTCGATCTGGTGCGCACCGGGCCTGACGATTTCATGGTGCTTGAAGACAATGCCCGCACCCCCAGCGGCGTCTCCTATATGCTGGAGAACCGCGAGACGATGATGGCGATGTTCCCCGAGCTGTTCAACAAGCTGCGCGTGCAGCCGGTGTCGGAATATCCGCGCGCGCTGGCCCGCAGCCTGGCGGCTTGCGCGCCGCCCGCCACCGGCAGCACGGATCGCCCGGTGGGCATCTATAATTCGGCTTATTACGAGCACGCTTTCCTCGCCGATCAGATGGGCGCCGAACTGGTCGAGGGCAGCGACCTGCGGGTTGTCGACGGCCGCATCGCCATGCGCACGACGCGCGGCTGGCGCGCGATCGACGTGCTCTATCGCCGCGTCGATGACGACTATCTCGATCCGCTGTCGTTCAACCCGACCAGCATGCTCGGCGTCGCCGGGATCATGGATATCTATCGCGCCGGCGGCATCACCATCGCCAATGCGCCGGGCACGGGCATCTCCGACGACAAGGCGATCTATAGCTTCATGCCCGAGATCGTCGAATTCTATACCGGCGAGAAACCGCTGCTGCAGAACGTGCCGACCTGGCGCTGTGCCGAGGCGGATTCGCTGGGCCATGTGCTCGACAATCTGGCCGATGTGGTCGTCAAGGAAGTGCATGGGTCAGGCGGCTACGGCATGCTGATCGGGCCGACCGCGACGAAAGACGAATTGGCGGACTTCGAGAAGAAGTTGCGCGCCAATCCCGAAAATTATATCGCTCAGCCGACGCTGTCGTTATCGACTGTGCCGATCTTCACCGAGGCCGGGCTGGCCCCGCGCCACGTCGATTTGCGCCCCTATGTGCTGGTATCGCCGCAAGGCATCGAGATCACCCCTGGCGGACTGACGCGGGTGGCGCTGAAAGAAGGTTCGCTGGTGGTCAATTCCTCGCAGGGCGGCGGCACCAAGGACAGCTGGGTGCTGGCCGAATGATGGGCGCGGCTATTTGCACCACGGGACCGCGCACCATACGCGCCAAGGCTACCATCGAGTCACGCCCATGCTAGGCCGCAGCGCTAGCGGCGTCCTCTGGATGTTCCGCTACCTCGAGCGCGCCGAAAACACCGCCCGGTTGCTCGAGGCCGGCTTTCGCATGGCTTTGACGCGAACCAGTGGCACCGCCAGCGACGAATGGCGCTCGGTGCTGGTCACGCTGGGGCTGGAACCGGCATTCAACGAGCGCAAAAAGGAGGTTTCCTGCACGGAAGTGACCAATTTCGTGCTGCGCGACCGCGACAATGACGGCTCGGTCCTGTGCATGATTGAAAACGCCCGCACCAACGCCCGCATGGTGCGCACTGCGATCACCCGCGAGGTATGGGAAGCGACGAACGAAGCCTGGATGGTGCTGACCGACGTATTGGCCAGGCCGGTGAGCGAAAGCAATCTGGGCGAAGTGCTGACGACGATCCGGCGGCAGTCGATGCTGGTGCGCGGCGCGATGGAAGGCACCATGCTGCGCAATGAAATCTTCAATTTCGCGCGCATCGGCTCCTATCTGGAGGCAGCGGACAATACCGCGCGCATCCTCGACGTGAAATATCACGTGCTGCTGCCGTCGGTGGCCTGGGTCGGCTCGAAGCTCGATCATGCTCAGTGGGAAATGCTGCTGCGCTCGGTGGCAGGGGAACGCGCGTTTCGCTGGCTCAACGCCGGGACCTTGAACCGCCGCGGTATTACCCAGTTCCTGATACTGGACGGCCGCTTCCCGCGCAGCATGGCCTATTCCTATGCCAAGATCGCCAGCAACATGCGCGGCCTGGCGAACGAATACGGGGAAGAAGCCTCCGCTCACGCCTTGCTGCATGAGGCCATTGCCGGATTGAGCGGGACCGATATCGGTGCCATCTTCGAACTCGGCTTGCACGAATTCCTCGTGCAGTTCATCGCTCGCAACGACAACATCGCACGGGCAATAGCGGCAGATTACCGTTTTATTGCGTAGTGTGTTCCGCCGGGCCGGCACCTGTCATTCACGGTAGAGGAGTTTCGGCGCGTGCAGATTTCCGTCAGCCATACCACGCGCTATCACTTCGATGTCGCGCCCGCGCATGGGCTGCAACGGCTGCGGCTCAAGCCGGAATCGAGCAACGGCCAGACCGTGCTGGAGTGGACGATGACCGTCGAGGGCGCCGAGATCCAGGTGAACTACGGCGATCACAACGACAACCAGATAGCGCTGGTGTCGTTCGCGCCGGATACGCAGGATATCGTCGTGAAGTGTACCGGGTTGGTGCAAACTTCGGATAATTCAGGGGTGATCGGGCCGCACACCGGGTGCATGCCGCTATGGGCGTTTCTCGGCCAGACCGACCTGACCCGGCCGGGGCCGCGGCTGCATGCCCTGGCGACACGGTTTCGGTCGTCCACCAACAGTCCGCTCGATCGGTTGCACGGCTTGTCGGCGGCGATCCATGAGGCGGTGCGCTTCAAAGTCGGGCAAACCGACGCGAAAACTACCGCCGAAATCGCGCTGGCGGCCGGGCAGGGGGTGTGCCAGGATCACGCGCATATCTTCATCGCCGTCGCCCGCCTGCTCGATATCCCGGCACGCTATGTCAGCGGCTATCTGCTGATGAACGAACAGGTCGAGCAGCAGGCCGGGCATGGTTGGGCCGAAGCGCATGTCGAGGAGCTCGGCTGGGTCGGCTTCGACGTCGCCAATGGCGTTGCCCCCGACGAACGCTATGTCAGGGTGGCGACGGGCGCGGACTACAACGACGCCGCGCCGGTGACCGGCATATCGTTGGGGGCGGGGGGCAGCGAGTTGTCGGTGCTGTTGTCGGTGGATCGGCAAACGGCATCGCAACGGCAGTTGCAGGCCCAATAAGGGGGCATATCGGCCCGCTTCGGCTTGACCTTTAACCTACACTTCCCCACCTGATACCGTGTCCACCAGCGATTATCTGCTAGATTCGGCGATTTCACGCGTGTGGCAAAGGACAATGTCGTGACTTATTGCGTGGGGATGCTGCTGGATAAAGGCCTGGTGCTGATGAGCGACACCAGGACTAATTCGGGCGTGGACAATATCTCCACCTTCCGCAAGATGTACAGTTGGAACAAGCCCGGCGAGCGCATCATTGCGATGATGACCTCGGGCAATCTGGGGACCACGCAATCGGTGATCAGCCAGTTGGAGGAGCGTGACAAGACGCCCGAGGACCGGCAGAATTGCCTGCTGGAAGCGCCGACCATGTTTCAGGTCGCTACCATCGTCGGCAAATTGCTGCAGAAAACCATCAAGGAACGCGATGAAGACAACGGCGAGGAAGGGGCTGGCCAGTTCTCCGCCTCGATCATCCTGGCCGGCCAGATCAAGGGCATGGAGCCGCGGCTGTTCCGCATCTATCCCGAAGGCAATTTCATCGAGGCGAGCTTCGACACGCCGTTTTTTCAGATCGGCGAGACGAAATACGGCCGCCCGATCATCCTGCGCGGCTACGATCGCGAGCTGAGCTTCGAGAATGCAGTGAAGCTGCTGATGGTCAGTTTCGATTCGACGCTGAAGGCGAATTTGTCGGTGGGCATGCCGCTGGATATGCTGATCATCGAGCGGGATCTGTTCTCGCCGCTGCACGCGCAGCGCATTACTGAGGCCGACCCCTATTTCCGCCAGATCTCCTCGGGTTGGGGGCAGGCGCTGAAACGGGCGATGGACGCATTGCCGCCGTTCATCTTCGAATCCGACGAACAGGAACCCGCCCATGTCACCGAGGCAGTTGCCCCAACAAATCAGAAGCCGCCCCTCGAACTGCGCACGCAGAACTACGCCGGCGCCCGCTAAAGCCCCCTTCTCCTCAGAGCTAGGGAATGCCCATATCTCGTTGTTGATGGTTCGAATTTCAAATGGAATCCACAAACTGCTTAACAGCTGGAGACATCCTTACCGGCAAAATGCCTGCCCCCCCACCTCCAGATGCAAGTGATTACGGTGCGCCGGGTTGTAATCAGGCCCCAGCACCGTGCCGAAGCGCTTGCAGGCGCTGGCCTCGATCACATGCAGAAAGCTGCGTTCCGGCGTGGTGCCGGCGTACCAACTGCCCAGCAGGGTAATTCGCCGGCCGTTCGCCAGCACAAATCCCGAGACGTCCACGGCATTGCCCGTCGCATGCGCCGAGCGGTGATCGGCGCCGGCGACATTGCGGCAACTGTAGCTGCCCATCGTCTCGATCCGCACCAGCGGACTGCCCAGGATTTCGCGCGCGGCACGATCGACGCCGAAACGTGCCCAGCCGGCAAAGCGGTCTGCCAGTGCGCAGGTGACAGGACCGAGGTTCGTCAGGTCCAGATCGGAGCTGTCGCTGCGCAATCTGGTCAATCGCACGGTGTTGATCGTCGAACAGCCGGCACCGTAAGATTGATCGGGCAGGGGGGTGAACGCCGCTTGCCGCGCTGCCAGGTCGCTCAGGCATTGGCGGATCGGTATGGCCGGCTCGTAAACCGTCGGTGAGCGCCGCAACGGAGCGCGGCGCGGTCCGGTGGGAACGGCGCCGCAGCCGCTCAAGATCAGCGCCAACAGCGCCGGGACTGACCATATGGCGGCCATGACAGGCCTTGGTGCCGGAAATCGCTGCATGGGCTGAAGTACAGGAATATCGGGTTAATTACGGGTTGCCAAGTAGTTGGGCGATGCCGAAGTGGATTTTTCTTTCCTTGACTTGCCACCTTCCGCCTCTAAGGCCGCCGGCGGGCCACGCGGTCCCAACGCCGCGCGCGCTCTCTGTAAGGAGAGACTACATGACTGCCACTATGCCGCCGCGCAAGCCGGCGCGCCCGTTCTTCTCGTCCGGCCCTTGCGCCAAGCCGCCCGGATATTCCCCAGACAAACTCGCCACCGCTTCGCTGGGCCGCTCGCACCGCGCGAAAATCGGCAAGACGCGCCTGCAATATAGCATCGACCTGATGCGCGAAGTGCTCGGCCTGCCCGACAGCCACCACATCGGCATCGTCCCGGGCTCGGACACCGGCGCCTTCGAAATGGCGATGTGGACCATGCTTGGCGCGCGCGATGTCACCACGCTGGCCTGGGAAAGCTTCGGTGAGGGCTGGGTCACCGATGCAGTCAAGCAACTCAAACTGGAACCCACCGTCATCCGCGCCGATTATGGCCGGCTGCCCGATCTTGACCGGGTCGACTGGGCCAGCGATGTGCTGTTCACGTGGAACGGCACCACCAGCGGCGTGCGCGTCCCCGATGGCGAATGGATTTCGGACGATCGCGCAGGGCTCAGCTTCGCCGATGCCACCAGCGCCGTATTCGCTTACGACATCCCTTGGGCCAAGATCGATGTCGCCACCTTTTCGTGGCAGAAAGTGGTGGGCGGCGAAGGCGGCCACGGCGTGCTGATCCTCGGCCCACGCGCGGTCGAACGGCTCGAAAGCTACACTCCACCCTGGCCGCTACCCAAGGTGTTCCGCCTGACTGCCAAGGGCAAGTTGTCCGAAGGTGTGTTCAAGGGCGAAACCATCAACACCCCTTCGATGCTGGCCGTCGAAGATGCGATCTTCGCACTTGAATGGGCCAAGTCGTCAGGCGGCCTCACCGGCTTGCAACAGCGCTGCACCGCGAACGCGGATGCGCTGGACACAAT
>CAXTOI010000163.1:0-6471 GCA_964245645.1 uncultured Novosphingobium sp.
GTGATCAATGAGGTGCTGGCTTGGGCCTTACGCGTTGGGCCCTGTGAAACCAGGGCCATTTCAACGACGGTAACCCCAACCGCCGCGCCGATCGCCCGGATCTGGCACAACACCCAGTCGGATGGTTCCAGCCGCAGGAACCGGATCGTGTTATCCAGGCTGTTGCCGGTGACGTAGCGGCCGACCGCATGGCTGCAGACCACCGACATATAGTCAGCGATCACGCTCAGCAACTGCGTGCTGACCGGCTGGCCCTCGCGCGGGCGTACCCACAGCAGCAGCTCGCCGTCGCCGCGCCCGTCGAAGATCGCCTCGGCGCTGGGATAACGCCCCTTGGCAAGCCGCAGGTCCATCCGACTCTCCATTCCCGGTCCAAAGCCGCCGCGATGGCGCACTGCGGGGCAAGATGACGGCTCGGGGACAGGGGGGCAGACCAGCCATTGATCGGCGATCGCCGACGCCCGTTCACCCAGCGCGCCAACGGCCGCGACGATCGTGCGGCCGTCGATCGACAAGGTGGCGTTGGCCTGCGAGACCTGTTTGCCGACGGCTGGAAGCGTGACTACGATGTCGATCACTGCCGGGGGCCTGGCGTAAGCGACATATTGCGCGGTAACCCAGCGCGCCGGCTTGCCGCCGCTCTGTTCCATTGCGCTGACTGCTGCGGCCAGGCCGACGCCGCCGAACAGGAACGGCTGGCTCGTGCTGCCCGCGCAGAGTCCCGGCGACAAATTCAAGCGCCACGCCAGCGGATCGTCGGTCGGCTCAAGGTCGAACAGACTTGCTGACCGAACCTGTTCGTTCACCATCGCCCCCGTTTGCTCGGCCAGCGGGCCAGGCAAGCGCAATCAGATCCGCACCACCAGCTTGCCGAACACCCGGGCGGCCGCGAGATCGTCATAGGCCGTCGGCGCGTCGTCGAACTCGTAAGTCCGCTCAATCACCGGCTTGATGCCATGCTCCACCAGGAATGCAGTCAAAGCGGCCAGATTGGCCACCGAGCCGACGTTGATGCCATGGATATCGGCGTTGATCAGTTGCAGCCGCATGGTGCTGGTCGACGGACCGAAGCCTGCCAGGCCGCCGATCTGTGCGATGCTGCCGCCGGCGCTGACCGCCTTGAGCGAGCGCTCGAACGTGCCCTGGCCACCGACATCGAGAATGTGCCGCGCACCGATACCATCAGTCAGCCGCAGCACTTCCTCGTCCCATTCCGGGTGGGTCTGGTAATTGATCGTTTCCCAAGCGCCCAGCGAACGCGCCCGCGCCAGCTTGTCGTCCGAAGAAGACGTCACGATCACCTTTGCACCAGCCGCCGCGGCCAGCTGCAGAGCGAAGATCGACACGCCGCCGGTGCCCTGGAGAAGCACGATGTCGCCGCTCTGCACGCCGGCGCGCAGGAACAGCGCGGAAAAGGCAGTCGTGCCCGCACAGGGCAAGGTCGCCGCTTCCTCCAGCGTCAGTGCATCAGGCACCGCCACCAGCTGCGGTGCGGTGGCGACGATGTATTGGGCCAGCATTCCGCCGCTGGCGCCACCGCCACGCGCGCTGGCATGGTATTGGGCCTGGAAAGGACCGTCGATCCAGTCCCGGAAAAAACCGGGCACGACACGGTCGCCAGGTTGCCAGCGATCGACCCCGGCGCCGACCGCTTCGACCACGCCAGCGCCGTCCGACAACGGCACCAGCCCCGCCGGCTTGGCCCGCGCCACCAGCAGATCGCGATAATTGATGCTCGCCGCATGCACGCGGACCAGAACTTCTCCGTCCTTCAGCACCGGCTTTTCCAGATCGGTAGGCGCGATCCCGATCGCGGGCGCGCCGTCGGCATAGACATAGCCGCGGTAGCTGTTTGATCCTGTCATCCTGGTTGCCTTATCAGTTTCTTGGTAGCGCTCTGTGAAGCACGTCTTGATTCGGTGCAAGCCGGTAATTGACGAAACGCATCGTCGGCCGCTGGATCGTCAGCGAGGCAAGTGGGCTCGCAGTGATTGGCAGTATGGATTGAACTATCGGCAAAACAGAGTATATGCACAAATCCATCTACCAGGGTTGGAGTTATCGATGACCACCGCAATCGTGCCCGTGCGCCCCGAAGGTATCCATCATCTGGCGCTGTCGACCGCCGACATGAAGGAGCAACTTACCTTCTTCACTGACGTGCTCGGCATGGAACTGGTCGCATTGTTCTGGATGCACGGCGTCAAGGGAGCCTGGCACAGCTTCCTGAAGTTCAACGATCGTTCGTTCCTGTCCTTCGTGCATATCCCCAAGATGGCCGATATCGATCCGGTGCCGGGGGTCAGTCATGCAGGCAATCCAGCCGGCGCGTCCGCCGGCGGCACCATGCAGCATTTGTCGCTGCGGGTCGCCGATCACGCGACCGTCCTGGCCATGCGCGACCGCGTGCGCTCGCACGGCATCCCGGTGCTGGGCGAACTCGACCACGGCATGTGCCGCTCGATCTATTTTGCCGGTCCGGAGGGGCTGGTGCTGGAGGTAGCATGCCATGGTGAGATGGAAGCGGGTGCCTGGATCGATCCCGATGTCGTCGCTCTGGCCGGCATCACGCCCGAAGAACTGAGCCGGATGATATCTCCTGCAGACTTTACCGGCGGCAGCGAGCCACTTTCGCAACCTTCGCAGCACGCGACCAAATACAATCTGGACTACCCGCCATCGGCTTATGCGCGCTTGCTCGCGCAGACCGATGAGGAGATGAAAGCGTCAGCCAGCGTGCCTGAAGCACCGCTGGCGGCACGCGCCCGCGAACTCGCCACCGCCGCGTTGAAGTAACCGGCAAGGCCTGCGCAAGAGCGGCGGATTGGAGACGACTGACCAGCTTTGCCCGCTCGTGCGGGTGACTAAGCCGTCACCCTCCAGCCCGCGCAGGTCTGGGTCAGTATCCTTTGCAAAACGCGATCGATCGTCCTTGAGTTGGGTGTAGCGCAGCGGTCCGTTCTTTAGCGACACGATGAGCGACACCGTCCACTGACCGCCAATCCGTTCGAGCGCGCTCACGGTCTGCCGGCGGGCGCCTTCTGGTACGATGAGACGACTCACTTGCATAACGGTTGCTCTTCGCCGCTGTCCACCATTCGAGCGGCCCGGTTGCGCGGCTAGACGATATGGCGAGAGCTCACGCGGTTATATAACTAGGTGCACTTGCTTGGATCTGGAAAGCCTGCCATTCAGCATCTAACAGCGGCAAACCATGCGCGGAGAAGGAAAGTACCTGATGGCCTCGCTCGATCTTCCTGATCCAGACTTCATGGCGGACCCGGAAATCCGGATGTTCGCCGATGCCGCGAGCACTTTCTTTTCGCGCGCCGCCAGTCCGGCGCGGGTGGAAAAATGGCGCGAGGATGGACAAGTCGAACGCGCGTTCTGGTCGGAAGTGGGCGACGCGGGCCTGCTCGGGGTTAGCGTTCCCGAGGAATACGGCGGCGCCGGCGGCGATTTTCGGCACGATCTCGTCCTGGTCGAGCAGGTTGCCAAGCATGGCCTCGAAGGCTTCGCGCTCGTCCTCCATAACGTCATCGTCATGCCCTACATCCTGGCCCACGGCACCGAAGAGCAGAAGCGACGCTGGCTGCCCAAGCTGGTATCCGGCGAGCGTGTCGCGGCGCTGGCGATGAGCGAGCCTGGTGCCGGCTCCGACGTTCAGGCGATCCGCACCACGGCCATCAAGGACGGCAACGGCTATCGCATCAATGGCTCGAAAACCTTTATTTCGAACGGCCAGATTGCCGATTTCATCGTCGTAGTCGCCAAGACCGACCCGTCGCTGGGCGCCAAGGGGGTGTCGCTGCTGATCATCGAGACTGACGAGGTCGAGGGTTTCCGCCGCGGCAAGAAGCTCGACAAGATCGGCATCGAGGCGCAGGATACGTCGGAGTTGTTCTTCGACGATGTCTGGGTGCCGACGGAAAACCTGCTGGGCCTGGAAGAAGGCAAGGGCTTCCGCCAGATGATGAAGGAGCTGGCGCGCGAACGCCTGCTGATCGCCATCGGCGGGGTAATCACGATGGAAATGGCACTGACCACGACGATCGATTATGTCCGCCAGCGCAAGGCCTTCGGCCAGCCGATCATGGACTTCCAGAACACCCAGTTCAAATTGGCCGAATGCAAGTCCAAGGCGGTCATTGCCAAGGTGTTCGTCAATGATTGCATCCGCAAGGTGCTCGACGGCACGCTCGACAATACCACTTCGGCCATCGCCAAATTGTGGGTGACCGATGCCGAATGGGAAATCGTCGATGAATGCCTGCAATTGCATGGCGGATACGGCTATATCAACGAATATCCGATCGCCCGCCTGTTCAAGAATTCGCGCATCCAGCGCATCTACGGCGGATCGAACGAGATCATGAAGGTGCTGATCGCGCGCTCGCTGTGAAACAATGCCGGCAAAATTGATATCATGACCCGTTTGTCGATGCTGATCACCCGGCGCTGGCCACCTGCCGCCGAAGCAGCGGCCCGCGAACACTTCGATGTCACGCTCAGTGCCGAGGATGCGCCGCTGTCACGCGCCGAACTGGCGCAAGCCCTGACGCAATACGACATCGTCTGTCCGACAATCACTGACCGGATCGATGCAGCGCTGCTCGGTTCGATCCAGCCTAGGGTTCGGGCGCTGTGCAATTTCGGCGCGGGGGTCAATCACATCGACCTGGCGGCCTGCGCCCGCGCCGGCATCTCAGTGACGAACACGCCGGACGTCCTGACCGACGAGACCGCCGACATCGCGCTGCTGCTGGCGTTGATGGTGGCGCGCCGGGCCGGTGAAGGCGAACGGCTGGTTCGGGCCGGCGCGTGGCCCGGCTGGTCGCCGACGCATATGCTGGGATCGCGTTTGTCCGGCAAGACGCTGGGCGTGGTTGGTTTCGGGCGCATCGGCCAAGCGCTGGCCAGGCGAGCGCGCGACGGTTTCGGCATGGACATCGTGTATTTCGCCCGCTCCCCGGCGGCCGCCGCGCAGCTGGATGCGCGCTACCTGCCGCTGGACGAGCTTCTGCGCCGCGCCGATGTCGTGTCGCTGCATATTCCGGGCGGTGATGACACGCGCGGCCTGATCGATGCGGCCCGGATCGCGCTGATGAAGCCCGATGCGATCCTGGTCAACACGGCGCGCGGCGACGTGATCGATGAGCCCGCGCTGATCGCAGCGCTGCGCGACCGCCGGATCGGCGGCGCGGGGCTGGACGTCTATGTCGGCGAACCCCATGTCTCGCCGGCGTTGATTGCGCTTGATAATGTCGTGCTGCTGCCCCATTTGGGGAGCGCGACGCGGGAGACGCGCACGGCGATGGGCTTGCGCGCGCTGGCCAACGCCGCAGCGATCGCCGCTGGTCGCGAACCGGCCGATCGCGTGTCGGCATGACCATACCCCCAGACGCCGCAGCGCGTTTCGCCTATAGCGACGGGCTGCTGGTTCGGGCGATTGCGGACAAGCATGAACAAGCCGCGCGCGCCATCGTCGTTGGGCTGGCCGGCCCGCAAGGGAGCGGAAAATCGACTAGCGCGGCCCGGTTGGCAACGGCGCTACGGGCCATGGATCTGGCGGTGACGGTGTGTTCGATCGACGATTTCTATCTTGGCCGCACCGCACGGGAAGCGCTTGGCGTGGCGGTCCATCCGCTGTTCGCGACGCGGGGTGCGCCGGGCACGCATGATGTTGCGCTGGCCCATCGCACGCTTGATGCCTTGATCGCCGGCAGTGCCACGGCGCTGCCGCGCTTCGACAAGACGACCGACGATGTCATGCCGGACGCCCGCTGGCCGATCCATACGGGCAGGACCGATGTCGTGCTGCTGGAAGGCTGGTGTATCGGCGCGGCGCCACAGGCCGAGCCCGACCTGCGCGAGCCGGTCAATGAGCTGGAGCTTCGCGAGGATAGGGACGGCATCTGGCGGCGCGCAGTCAACGATTACCTCGCGCGCAGCTATGCCGAATTGTGGCACCGCCTCGACTGGCGGATAATGCTGCGCGCGCCATCGTTCGAACAGGTATTCGGCTGGCGCGCTGAACAAGAGGCGAAGCTGGATCGCAGCGCACCCGGCGCCCGCCCGCCGATGGACGAGGCTGGCCTGCGCCGGTTCATCGCCACTTACGAACGGCTGACGCGCTGGATGATGACCGACGAGCCGGCCGACCTGATCGTCGATCTGGACGCGACGCGGATGCCGATCGCCTGGCGCTCGCACCATCTAGCGGGATAATGGCATGCCGCGCCTGCCGTAGGCCGCGAGAACACCGGTAATAAAAGGGCCACTCGCCGGCGGGCACCCCCCGGATTAAAATGGGGCCAGTGGTATTAGACCATTGGCCTGGGTGTTCGACCGGCGCCAAGTGGGTGACGCGGGGGCGCCGCGCGGGCTTTACCAATGGCCCAAGAGTCAAAAGTTTGGGCCATTGGTATAAGGTCGAAAAGAAGGAAAAATCAGAAATGACTGAAGCTGGCG
>CAXTOI010000163.1:6481-7591 GCA_964245645.1 uncultured Novosphingobium sp.
CGGGATACTCGTCGTGGGTGGCGGGTTGGCAGGCCTTGCGGCGGGGGTCTTCCTGGCCTGGCAGAAAACGCCGGTGATCGTCGTCGAGAAGCATCCCGGCAGTTCGCCTCACCCTCGCGCGATCGGCTACACGCCGCGCACCATGCAGTTCGTCCGCGCCTTGGGTTTGGCCGACCAGGTCCCGGAGGTCGAGGACGGGGTCCGGCTCCGGCGCCAGCGGATGTACAGCCTCGCCGGCGAATGGTTCGAGGAGGCGCCTTGGACGCCTGGCAGCGAGCCTGCAGACATGAGCTCTTTCTCGCCGGTTCGTGGTGCGGCCATGGCGCAGGACGGGTTCGAGCCGATCCTGCGGCGCAAGGCGATCGAGCTTGGCGCAGACGTGCGCCTGTCGACCGAACTGATCAGCTTTGATCAGGACGACGAGGGCGTCACCGCCAAGCTCCGCGAGCGCGACACCGGGCGCGAATACGAGCTACGCGCCGCTTACATGATCGCCGCAGACGGTACGCGCTCGATGATCCGCGAGCGGCTCGGCATCGAGCGCAAAGGCGTTGGCCATCTTCGCACGATGCACAGCATCCTGTTCAAGGCGCCGCTCGAAGGATATCTGGAAAGCGGTATCTCGCAATTCATCATCGACCAGGGTGATTTCCAGGCTTTCATCACGACCTATCGCGATGGTCGCTGGGTGCTCTACGCGAACGAGGAGGTAACCGATCCCGCCGCGCAGGAAGCGATGATCCGGCGCGCGATCGGTCGCGACGACGTGCCGATCGAGCTGATCAACCACGGATCGTGGGATGTGACCGGCCTGATCGACGACACCTACCGCCATGGGCGCATCTTTCTGATGGGCGACGCTGCGCACACGCTGCCGCCGACCCGCGGCGGCTGGGGTGCCAATACCGGCATCGACGACGCGAACAACCTTGCGTGGAAGCTCACGTCGGTGCTGTCGGGTTTGTCGGCGCCCGCGCTGCTCGACAGCTATGACGCGGAGCGGCAGCCGATCGGAAAGTTGCGTCACGATCAGACGTTCAGCCGGCCGGACTACCAGCGCGGCGGCGGCGAGCAGGTAAAGCGGTTCGAAGGCGCCACGCTGTACTACGA
>CAXTOI010000164.1:0-6981 GCA_964245645.1 uncultured Novosphingobium sp.
AGCGCGATTTTTTCCGAGGGGGCCGCGGTCAACGACGAGGTTCCCTGCCCGACCACCGATCCTGACACGACGCTGGCCGCGCTGCGCGCGAAACTCCGGCAATGGCACGAACTGCGCCGGTTTGATGCGCTGGGCATCAGCTCGTTCGGCCCGCTCGTACTCGACCCTGCAGCGCCCAATTTCGCGACTATGCTGGCGACGCCGAAGCCGGGCTGGAGCGGCGCGCCGATCGGTTCCATCGCCGATGGGCTGGATTGCCGCTGGACGATCGATACCGATGTCAACGGCGCGGCGCTGGCCGAATTCCTTTATGGCGGCGGCGCAGGTTGCGATGTCGTGTGTTATATCACAATCGGCACCGGCGTGGGCGGGGGGCTGACGATTGTCGGTCGCCCTCTGCACGGCGCGCTTCATCCCGAAATCGGTCACCTGATGCTGCGCCGGGCAGCAGGCGACAACTTTGCCGGGAATTGCCCGTTCCATGGCGATTGCGTCGAGGGACTCATCAGCGGCCCGGCGCTGACCGCCCGTTTCGGCATCGACGCCGCAGCAGTATCCGATGCGGACCCGCGCTGGAACGATGTCGTCTCGGACCTTGCCGAATTGTGTCGCGCATTGCTGCTGACGACCTCGGCAAACCGAATCCTGTTCGGCGGCAGCGTCGCGGTGAAGCGGCAGTTCCTGTTGCCGATGGTGCGTGACCTGCTCGTGGAGCGCATCGGCAGCTATCTGCCCTTTGTAACCCCGGAGACCGTCGGGGACATCGTCCAGATCGCCGCGCTGGGAACGCGAGCGGGGCCGCTCGGCGCGATTGCGCTGGCGGAGCGCGCTCTAAGCTGACGGCAAAAACAACAACAATGTAACGGGTTAGATGGTGGGCGCGGCAGGGATTGAACCTGCGACCCCACCCGTGTGAAGGGTGTGCTCTACCACTGAGCTACGCGCCCCGCGTTGTCGCGGAAGGCGCGCGCTTTAGCCAAGGGCAGGGGCGTTGACAAGTGCGGACGGCCAACTAAGGCACGTCGCATGACCGAAATTACCGATGATTCCGCTGATCTTCCGATCGCAGCCGCCGCCGATGTTCCGCCCGACCGGCTGGCGATCCAGCCGCGCAGTCCGTTCTTCGATGGAGACGTTCTGGGACGCGGTATCGGCATCCGCTTCAAGGGCGCGGTGCGCACCAATGTCGAGGAATACTGCATATCCGAAGGCTGGATACGCGTGCAGGCGGGCAAGACGCTGGATCGCAAGGGCCAGCCGCTGACGCTGAAGCTGAGCGGAGCGGTCGAGGCATGGTTCGAGGATCTGGGCGAGGGTGCGCCGGTCGCCAAGGCGTGACGTACCCGAGATAACCGCCTTTCGCTTGCCACAGGCGGCGCGCTGGGCCACTGCCGCGCCAAATGTCCAACCCCCAACTTCCCCAGATCATCATCATCGGTCGCCCCAACGTGGGCAAGTCGACCCTCTTCAATCGTCTGATCGGCAAGAAACTGGCGCTGGTCGACGATCAGCCCGGGGTTACTCGCGATCGCCGCTTTGGCGAAGCGCATCTGCTCGGGCTTGATTTCACCATCGTCGATACCGCCGGGTGGGAGGATCAGGACCCTGCCAGCCTGCCCGGGCGGATGCGCATGCAGACCGAGATATCGCTGCAGGGCGCCGATCTGGCACTGTTCGTGATCGATTCGCGCGCTGGGGTTACCCCGCTCGATGAGGAGATCGGTCGCTGGCTGCACGGCAGCACGGTGCCGGTGGTGCTGATCGCCAACAAGGCCGAGGGCAAAGCCGGTGATGGCGGTCTGTATGACAGCTTTGCGCTGGGCTTTGGCGATCCCGTTGCCTTGTCGGCCGAGCATGGCGAAGGGCTGGGCGATCTGTTCGAGGCGCTGCTGCCGTGGTTCGAAGGCGAGAAGCACGAGCGCTTCGATGACATTGTCGCGGATGACGAAGGCGATGAAGATGATCCGTCGCGGCCGTTGAAGCTGGCGATAGTTGGCCGGCCCAATGCCGGCAAATCGACGCTGATCAACGCCATGCTGGGCGAAGACCGGCTGTTGACCGGCCCTGAAGCCGGGATCACGCGCGATGCGATCGCGGTGGACTGGCAATGGGTCGATCCCCGGAACGGCGATCAGCGTGCGGTGCGCCTGATCGACACTGCCGGTATGCGCAAGAAGGCGCGCATTACCGAAAAGCTTGAAAAAATGGCGGTGGCCGATGCCCGCCATGCGGTCGATTTCGCCGAAGTGGTGGTGCTGCTGCTCGATGCGACGCTGGGACTGGAGCATCAGGATCTCAAGATCGCGGCGATGGCGCTGGAAGAGGGCCGTGCGCTGATCATCGCGATCAACAAGTGGGACGTGGCCGAGGGGCCGTCGGCACTGTTCAACGGCATTCGCACCGCGCTCGACGAGGGGTTGGCGCAGGTCAAAGGCGTGCCGGTGCTGACCGTTTCGGCGCGCACCGGCAAGGGGCTGGACGCGCTGATCGCCGCCGCCTTCGAACTGCGCGTGGCGTGGAGCAAGCGCGTCTCCACCGGTGCGCTCAATCGCTGGTTCGACGATGCGCTGTCGGCCAACCCGCCGCCTGCTCCGGGCGGCAAGCGGATCAAGATGCGCTATATCACTCAGGCAAAGACGCGGCCGCCGGGGTTCATAGTCTTCGGCACGCGGCTCGACATGCTGCCGGAAAGTTACCGCCGCTATCTGATCAACGGCATCCGGCGCAAGTTGGGCTTTGCCGCGGTGCCGATCCGGCTGACGCTGCGCACTGCGGCAAACCCGTTTGCGAAGGATTAGGCCGGATGGCTGATCTCTATCTCAAGGCGCTGGAATCGGAGCGCAAGGCATTGTGGGCCATTTGCCGGTTGAAGGGCTTGCCCAAGGATACGCCCGAGCGGCAGCGGATTGCCGAGCTCGATGAATTGTTGCGGGCGCATAAGGCGAAGTCGTCTTAACCCGAGTCGTCGGTTGTGACCTATGTCTCCCTCCCCGTTCGCAGAGGGTATCCACGCCAACGCCGACGCGCAGCCTATCGGCCACGCCCGCACCAGGCGCAAAATCACGTGACGAAGCCTGCGTTTCCTTAATCAGGGATTTTCACGAAACTGTCGATCACCCGCTTCGGCCCCGCGTTTTCGAAGTCGATCTCCAGCTTGTTGCCTTCCTGCGCGATCACCGTGCCATAGCCGAATTTCTCATGCCAAACCCGCACCCCCACACCGATGTCGCCGCGCGGCTTGGCCGCAAAGCTGGCCGCGCTGCGGGTGGATTGTTCGAGCCGGCTGGACGTCGGATTGTAGACCTGGCCGATGGCGCGCTGCCAGCCCGGCCCGCGCGCCTGCGCCCGATCCGGCCGGTTCAGCGCCACGGCGGCGAAAGGATCGTCGCGCTCCGACCAGTTCGCGCGCCACAGCGAGGCCCCACCCGCCAGGGTGGTTTCCTGCTCGACATGCGCTTCGGGCAGATCGCTGATGAAGCGCGACGGGATCGAACTGGTCCACTGCCCGTAAATCCGGCGATTGGCGGCATGGAGGATCGTACACTGCCGCCGCGCGCGGGTGATCGCGACATAGGCCAGCCGCCGCTCCTCTTCCAGGCTGGCCAGCCCGCCCTCGTCAAGCGCCCGCTGCGAAGGAAACACCCCTTCTTCCCAACCAACCAGAAACACATTGTCGAACTCCAGCCCCTTGGCGCCATGGATGGTCATGATCGTGACCTTTTCGACATTGTCCGCCGCTTCATTATCCATCACCAGGCTGACATGTTCGAGGAAATCGCCCAGCGTTTCATATTCCTCCATCGCGCGGGCAAGTTCGGTAAGATTTTCCAGCCGGCCTGCGGATTCAACGCTTTTCTCAGCCTGCAACGCAGCGGTATAGCCCGATTCGTCGAGCATGGTCCGCGCCAGTTCGGCGGGTGAGGACGTCTGCGCCAGCTCGCGCCATTGCGCAAAGTGCCGCATCAGCAGGGCCAGGGTATTGCGCGCCCGCGCCGGCAATTCGTCGCTATCGAGGATAGCCAGCGCGGCGGCCGCCAGCGGCTGCGCATTCGCCCGCGCCAGCCGATGCAACCTCTCCAGCGTCTTGTCGCCTAATCCGCGCTTGGGCGTATTATAGATGCGCTCGAACGCCAGATCGTCCGCCGGCTGCGCGATCAGCCGCAGATAGGCCAGTGCATCGCGGATCTCGGCACGCTCGTAAAAGCGGAAACCGCCGATGATCTTGTAATTCATGCCGATGGCGATGAAGCGGTCTTCCAGTTCGCGCGTCTGGAACTGCGCGCGCACCAGGATCGCGACACTCGCCAGCGATGCTCCTTCACGCTCCACCCGCTCGATCTCGTCGCCGACGCGGCGCGCTTCCTCCGGGCCGTCCCACACGCCGATCACCCGCAGCTTGTCGCCGCCGCTGGTCTGCGTCCACAGCGTCTTGCCCAGCCGCTCGCGATTGGCGCCGATCAGGCCTGATGCGGCCGCCAGGATGTCCGGGGTCGAGCGATAGTTCTGCTCCAGCCGGATCACTTTAGTCCCCGGAAAATCCTTTTCGAAGCGCAGGATATTGGCGACTTCGGCGCCGCGCCATGAGTAGATCGACTGGTCGTCATCGCCCACCACGCAGATATTGCGCCGCGCCTGCGCCAGCAGCCGCAACCACAGGTACTGGACCTGGTTGGTGTCCTGATATTCGTCGACCATGATATATTTGAACCGCTTCTGGTACAGCTCCAGCACATCGCGATGGTTGCGCAGAATGCTCAGCATATGGAGCAGCAGATCGCCGAAATCGCAAGCGTTCAGCGCCTTCAACCGTGCCTGATATAGCTCGTAGAAATGCCGGCCCTTGCCATTGGCATAGCTTTCGTTCTCGAATTTATCGAGTTCGCCGGGCAACAATCCGCGGTTCTTCCAGCGATCGACGCAGCTGGCCAACAGGCGCGGCGGCCAGCGCTTTTCGTCCAGCCTATCAGCCACGATCAACTGCTTGAGCAAGCGCAGCTGGTCGTCGGTGTCGATGATCGTGTAATTGCTTTTCAGCCCGACGAGCTCGGCATGCCGCCGCAGCATTCTTGCGGCGATCGAGTGGAACGTACCCAGCCACGGCATGCCCTCCACCGCCGGCCCGATCAGCTGCCCGACCCGTTCGCGCATCTCGCGCGCGGCCTTGTTGGTGAAGGTGACGCACAGGATTTCCGAAGGCCACGCCAGCCGCGCCCGGATCAGATGCGCCATCCGCGCGGTCAGCGCTGCGGTCTTCCCCGTTCCCGCACCGGCAAGCATCAGCACGGCGCCGTCGGTGGTCAGCACCGCCTCGCGCTGCGGCGGGTTCAAACCGGCCAGCAATGGATCACCCGCTACTGCGATCGGCAGATCGGAAGGCGATTCGGCAAGGCTGGGATCATGCGACACTGCAGAACGTCTAGGGAACAGTGGCTGGCCGCGCAAGGGCGCGGGCAGGCACTATGGAACCAACAGCGAACGGGCGCGTAGATAATGCGGACGGGATTCGCGGAGATTTACGATGCAAAAACTCATCATCGCCACCATCGGCCTGAGCTTGAGCATGGCCGTTGCAGCAAGCGCCGGCGCACAATCCTCGGGCACGGGACAGATGCCTCCCCCGCCGGGCACGGGCGACCCGACGACCGCCATGCCGCCGTCGGCGCCGGGTTCGGCTCCATCGACCTCCAGCGATCCGTCGATGACCGGCGGTTCCAGCGCAGCGCCGAGCGGTGACATGTCTTCGGCCGGCACGACCCCCGGCGCTATGTCGACACCCGCGCCGAACCAGAGCTATCCGCGTTGCTCGGCAACGGTTCATGACGAATGTCGCCAGCGTAAGTAGGCCTTGGATTCCCCTGGCTCGAGCCTCGGGTCGCATGGGGCGTGGCGTGGTCGATCAGACCGCGCCGCGCCCCTTTTCCTATGCGGCAGGCCCGGTATGCATGGCTGTCGGATCGCGGAAAACGAGGTATAGACCCCCGGATCGACTGGGAGAATCGGGATGATGAAACGGATCTTGTCGTGTGCGCTTGCCGGCATCGCCGTAATCCCGGCGCAAGCCCACGCGGTAAAGCGGCATCATGCCCATGCCGTAGCCCGGCCCGACAGCGTCACGCTCGATGGCAAGGCATACAATGTGTGCAAACCGGGCATGCAGGATGACTGCATCCAGCCGCGCGAAGCCGGGCTCGGCTACGGCAATCGTCCGAGCGACACGTATCATCCCGGCAAGACCGACCGGCATCCCTGATCATGCGCGTTTCTGCACAAGGGCCGGTCAGGACGCACAGCCGCATACTCGCCGCGGCGCTGGTCGGTACCACGGTCGAGTTCTACGATTTCTATATTTTCGCCACGGCCACCGCGCTGGTGTTCGGGCCGATGTTCTTTCCGTCGGCGGCGCCGGCGCGGCAAGTGCTGCTGGCGTTCCTGACCTTCGGCATCGCCTTTGTGGCGCGGCCATTCGGGGCGATCGCGTTCGGCCATTTCGGCGACCGCGTCGGCCGCAAATCCACGCTCGTGGCATCGCTGCTGCTGATGGGCAGCTCGACGTTCCTGGTGGCGTTCCTGCCCAGCTACGCGGTGTGCGCAAGCCATGGCCTGGGCTGGCTGGCGCCGGTGCTGCTGTGCCTATTGCGCTTCGGCCAGGGTTTCGGGCTGGGCGGCGAGTGGGGTGGCGCGGCGCTGCTGGCGGTGGAATATGCGCCGAAAGGCTGGGAATCGCGCTTCGGCGCCGCGCCGCAATTCGGCGCGCCGCTGGGTTTTCTGGCAGCCAACGGCCTGTTCCTCCTGCTCGGCCTTGGCCTCAGCCCGGCAGATTTCATCGCCTGGGGCTGGCGCATTCCATTCATCGCCAGTTCGGTGCTGGTGCTGCTCGGCTTGTGGGTGCGGCTGCGGATCGCCGAAACCCCGGCCTTCCGCGAAGCTCTGGCACATGCCCCGCCGCCGGCAGTGCCGCTGGCACGCCTGCTGGCGCAATAT
>CAXTOI010000164.1:6991-7588 GCA_964245645.1 uncultured Novosphingobium sp.
CGGCACCGGTCCGCTCGGCTATTCGCGCACCAGCTTCCTGACGCTGCAACTCGGCGCCAATCTGTTCCTGGCGCTCGGCATTGCGGTCTCCGCGCTATGGGCGGACCGCGCCTCGCCCGGCAAAGTGCTGGGCTGGGGCGCGGTGCTGACGGTGCCGATGGGGCTGGTATTCGGCCGGGGCCTGGCGAGCGCATCGCCGGTGCTGGTGTTCCTTACGCTGGCCGCCGCGTTGTTCATCATGGGCCTGACCTACGGCCCGCTCGGCAGCTGGCTGCCTGCGCTGTTCCCGGTCGCGCTGCGGTACAGCGGAATTTCGGTGGCGTTCAACGTCGGCGGCATCATCGGCGGCGCGCTCACGCCCTTCGCCGCCAAGATGTGGGCCGACAGCGGCCACGGAGAAAGCGTGGGGCTGCTGCTGAGCCTTGCCGGTGTGCTGACGCTGCTGGGGATTGCAATTTCATCCAAAGCCTCGCCTCTCGGCCCCAATGCGGCAGGATCGTGGCGAGCCATGCAGCGCGACTTCCAGGGAAGCTCTGATTAAGTGCGTTATCGATCAGAGGGTGCCTGAAATATCCCCGTCAGCCCGGCCTTGAGCCG
>CAXTOI010000165.1:0-7575 GCA_964245645.1 uncultured Novosphingobium sp.
GATGCGCGGTGGCCAGCGCATCCAGCCCATGTGCCGCCATCCATTCGCCTAATGCAGCATAGCGCGCGCCGCGGGCCTTTGCCTGGATATTGCCATGGGCCACCTCGACGCGCAGCGTGTTGTGCGGCATGCCTAACCGCCGGCAGATGCGGGCCACCTCGGCTGCCTCGTCAGCCGCTTCCGGGCGCAGGCCATGATCGACCGTGGCCGCCGCCACCATCCCGGGCCGGGCGGCGTGCGCCAGCAGCAGCAATGCCAGGCTGTCGGGGCCGCCCGATACCGCAAGCCCCAGTCCGGCCGTCGGCATGCGGCTTGCCTCGGGCCAGATGCGGGCAAGATTGTCCTGCAGTCGCTGAGCCAGTGCGGCCGATGGGCCGGGGATGTCGTCGCCGATCCCGCTCAATTGCAGGTCAAGCCACCGCGCGTCGTGGCGTATTCCGCATGCAGCCGGCCCTTGGCTTCGGCGGCGTACGTCAAGGAAAATTCATTCAGCGCGATACAGGCGCGACTGTTGTAGCCGGACTGGCGCATGGCTTCGGCCAGATTGAGCAGGCTGTCGGCGGCGCGGGCGCCTTGGGGATCGGTCTTGTAATTGAGCAGGAACCACGGCGCGGCGTCGCGCGGCTTGCCGTCATCGAGATAAGCACGGCCGAGCAGATTACGCGCCTGGCTGATATGCGCATCCTGCGGATATTTATCGATATAGATTTTCAACTGCTGGGCAGCTTCGGGATAGAATTTGGCCGTGTAGAGGCGAAAACCATAGGAATATTCATCAAGCCCGGCATCGCCGGTCTGCGGCTTGATCACCGCCTTGACCGCCGCGATGCGTTGCGCTGTGGGGTGCGCGGGACCGGCCGTGTGATCGTCGGCGGGGCGATCGGACGCTCCCTCGGTCATCGCCGACAGATTGCTGGTGGTGGCGGGCCTGGCGACGACCGGGGCCGGCGCGGAAACAGGCGCCGCCGGCGGCGACGTGCCCGGTGCGGCTGCGGGAGCCGCATTTGCGCTGCTGTCCGCGGGCGCCAGTTTCGCCTCGATCTGGTGCTGGCGGTTGGCCATTTCCTCGCTCTGCGCAGTCAAGCGCGCGACTTGTGCTTCCAGTGCATCCATACGCGTCAGCAGGTCGGTCATCGGCGTCGTAGCGGGCACCGGCGCATCGCCGGTTGCAGCGCCTGGGCCGGCCACCGCGCCGGAGGCAGCGGGTCGGTTCGCCGCCGCAGCATCCTGCGCATAAGCGGGCAGCACTACGCAAATGGCCGAAAGCGCGGTCATACCCGTCGCCAACGCCCATCTCGCGCATGCTCCGCGGGTGCCTGAATTCATCATCTGAACCTCTTTTTCTGTCCCTGGGGGCAGCTCATCGGCTACCTGGCGCTGGAGCCAGACCGCATAGCCTGTCGCGCCGATGCCGCCAAGCTGCGATGAACCAACCCGCCATGACCCGCGCCGAGCCGGCGCGGCTATTGCGCCGAAGTGGACGCTGTGTCACCCATCGGCAGCGCTGCGGCCGGCAGGGGCAGGTTGCGCGCCAGCAGCGCGGTGGCCGAGATCGGCACATTCTTGACGATTTTCTGTTTCTCGGACAGCTTGGGCACCGGCTTGCCGGCGATGGAAATGGCCAGCGCATCGGGCCGGCCTGTCCAGATCATCGGCCCCTGCGCATCGGCAGGTATGGTATAGCTTTGGCCCTGGGCCAATTGGCCTTCGAACAATTTCCTGCCGGTGAGCTCGTAGACCTTGACCCAGATCCCCGGCGACAAGGCGCTCAGCGACACCGTGCCACCGGCCGGGAGCACGGCCGCAGGCGCCGCCACGGCATGGGCATGTTGCGCAACGGGCGGCGCGTCGGCAGGCAGGATCGATGGCAACGAACCCGCCGGATTCCAGGCGCTGTGCCAGAACATCAGCCCGCCGACAAACACCGCCAGCGCGCCGAATCCGGCGGTGATCGCCAGGCGCAGTCCGGGCACACGTGCCGGATCGCCAGGGGCAAAGGTCTGGGTAGCGGCCGTGTCGCTGGCTGGCGCCGCGCCATCCATTTCCGCGCGCACTTCGCTGACGATCGTCGCCTCGTCCAGGCCAACCAACCGCGCGTAACTACGTGAAAAACCGATGGCATAGATCCGTGACGGCAGCGACGAGAACTGGCTCTCCTCGATAGCGATCAGCAGTCTTTCCGGGATCTTGGTCGCGGCGGCGACGTCAGCCAGCGTCTTGCCCGCAGCAACCCGGGCGCGTCTGAGCTGCTGCCCGGCGCTTTCGAGCGCCAGCTCGGCGATGTCCACGTCTGCAGCCATAACGATCCCGTAGCTTCTTCACCAAGAGCCCCGTGAGGCAAACAACGCCCTGGTTTATAAAAAGTCAATTTCTTAATGGAATTTGCCCGATTTCGGGTCGGTTTCAGCCTTGAATCAAACGACTTCCAGACGTTCTGCCCGCAGCGCCGGCCCGTTAGTCAGTCAAAAATGATCGCCCGCTCCTGTGCCCAGCCGGTCAACGCGGCGCGCAGATCGGCTGACGGCGATGCCAGCCAGCCGGCCATCGCCGCCTCGATCTCGGGCAGATGGACCTTAGCGATCATCGCCTTGATCGGGCCGACGGCGGCCGGCGTGATCGAGAAACGGTGGATGCCCAGCCCCAGCAAAGCCAGCGCTTCCACTTGCCGACCCCCCATTTCGCCGCACACCGCCAGATCGACCGTGTGCCCGGTGTCCCGCGCGTGTGCGGCCACCTGCCGGGCCACCCGGTTCAGAAAACGCAGGATCGCCGGGCTGAGCCAATCATAGCGTTCGGCTAGTTTGGGGTTGGAGCGATCGGCGGCGAACAGAAATTGCGTCAGATCATTGGTGCCGATCGACAGGAACTGCAGCCTGGGCAGCATTACATCGAGCATTCCAGCCAGCGCCGGCACTTCCAGCATGGCCCCGAAGCGGATCGTCTCGGGCACCTTCTTCTGGCGAGCCTGCAAAAATGCCAATTGCCCCTCGAACACCGCCTTGGCGGCGTCGAACTCCCACGGCTCGGCGACCATTGGAAACATCACATGCAGCGTGCGCCCGGCCGCCGCTTCGAGCAGCGCGCGCGCCTGCACTTTCAGCAGCCCATCGCGCTCCAGCGCCACGCGCAGAGCGCGCCAGCCCATGGCCGGGTTCTCTTCGCCCGGGCCATCGTCGTGGCGCAGATACGGCAGCACCTTGTCGCCGCCGATGTCGACGGTGCGGAACACCACCGGCTTGGCGCCGGCAACGTCCAGCACTTCGCGATACAGCCGCGTCTGGCGCTCGCGCGAGGGCAGCGTGGCGGCGATCAGAAACTGGAACTCGGTACGGAACAGCCCCACCCCATCGGCGCCGGTCAGGGTGACGTTGGGCATATCCTCGCGCAGGCCGGCATTGATCATCACCGTCACCCGGGTGCCGTCCAGGCTGCGCGGTTCCACCTCGCGCAACGCCGCGTAAGCCGCCTGGCGCTCGCGGCTTTTGGCAAAGCGCGCTTCGAACGCCTCGACCATGGCCGCGGCAGGGCGCACGCTGGCGGTGCCCTGGTCGCCGTCGAGCAGCAGATAGTCGCCTTCGCGCACCAGCCCGCGCAAACCGCGCACCCGGCCCAGCACCGGAATGCCGATCGCACGGGCGACGATCACGACATGCGCGGTCAGCGACCCTTCTTCGAGAATCACCCCCTTCAGCCGCCGCTTGTCGTATTCGAGCAATTCGGCCGGGCCCAGATTGCGTGCGATCAGGATCGCATCGCCGCGCAGCCCCTTGCTGGCAGCGGTGCCCATCTGGCCCGACACGGTGCGCAGCAGCCGGTTGGACAGATCCTCCAGATCATGCATACGGTCGGCCAGCAGCGGATCGTCGATCTGGCGCATGCGCATGCGGGTGCGCTGCTGCACCCGCTCGATCGCGGCCTCGGCGGTCAAGCCGGCATCGATCGCTTCGTTGATGCGCCGCGACCAGCCTTCGTCATAGGCAAACATCTTGTAGGTCTGGAGCACTTCCTCATGCTCGCCATCGACGCCGAATTCGGCCTGGCTGGCCATGCGATCGATCTGCGCGCGCATCTTGTCGAAAGCAAGATAGACACGCTGGCGCTCCGCCTCGACATCGTCGGCCATCGTCTGTTCGATGGTGATGCGCGGCTGGTGATAGACCGCGTAGCCGGCGGCCAGACCCTTCACCAGCGCCAGCCCGGTCAACTGGACCGGGCCACTTTGGGCCGCAGTCAGGCCCTGCGCGTCTTCATCGACCAGATCGGCGTTGGCGATCATCTCGGCCAGCACCATCGCCACGGTCTGCAGCGCTTCGATCTCGACCTCTTCATAGCGGCGCGGCTCGACATGCTGCACGCACAATACGCCGATCCCGCGTTCCCGCCGCACGATCGGCACGCCCGCGAAGGAGTGATATCTGTCCTCGCCGGTTTCGGGGCGATAGGAAAAATCGGGATGCGTGGCCGCTTCGGCCAGATTGAGCGTTTCCACCCCACGCCCGATCGTGCCGACCAACCCCTCGCCCAGCGCCATCCGCGTGACATGCACCGCATCCTGCGACAGGCCGCGCGTGGCAAACAGTTCCAGCATGCCTTCGCGCAGCAGATAGATCGAGCAAACCTCGCTATTGAGGCATTCGCCGATCACTTCGACCACGGTGTTCAGCTTGGCCTGCGCGTTGGACCGCGAGGCCATCACCTCATGCAGGCGGGTAAGGATTGTGCGCGCAGCAGCGACGCCCCCGGTCATGCCGGCCGGCCGTTTGTGCGCGCAATAACCGCAGCAAAGTATGTCGAAACGCGGATCATCGCAGCGACCTAGCCTAAAGCGGTGCGCTTGGAAACTTGCGCTTTCAGTTCGAGCCGACCGGCGTCGATCACTTGCCGATTGCTTTTACCCGCCTGCCTCGAGCTGGTCGAAGGCTGCCTTCTTCTTCAAGCCGTGAGAAGAAGGACAACGCTTCGGCAAGCTCGGATGAACGGGCATTCGTCCTATGACGCAACAGCCCGTTCATCCCGGGTTGCAAAGCGCGGCGCGTTGCGAATTCAGTGGTG
The DNA here is from genome assembly GCA_964245645.1 of uncultured Novosphingobium sp. Classification (GTDB taxonomy): domain Bacteria; phylum Pseudomonadota; class Alphaproteobacteria; order Sphingomonadales; family Sphingomonadaceae; genus Novosphingobium. Next base: position 5,053 of record CAXTOI010000165.1, read on the forward strand.
GGAAATTTCGTCCTTGATCCGCAATTTGCGGCGTTTCAGCGCGTTCAGTGCGGATAGATCAGGCAGGGGTCGAGCCAATTCATCGTGAATCTGTTTCTCAAGACCGGCATGCTTGAGTTGCAAAGCGTTGATGTGAGATGCTTCCATAGGTGTCGCTCCTCTGACGTGAGGCCCTGCCCAGCCCCTGGCGGAACGTCGCACCACGCGGCGCACCGTCAGCAGGCTGGCCAAGAGGCCAGTTCAAGACCCCTGCTCATCCGGACGCGGGTATGCGTCCCGCTTCGGGCTGCAACGCGCGCCGGCTGGCACTCAGACCGACTCGCCGCTGCAATCATCCAGCGTGATTGTCATCAAACCACACTTGGCCTATTCCGGAAAATGAATTTGGTTTCAAATTCGACGAACCGGCTGGTGGGTGCGGAGAACTGGCTCCATCCCGGTTTGGATATCTCGAAAAATGGCTTGACGACGATGGCTGGCGGGATGATTGCGTGAGCGAAGAAGAAATGCGCAAGCGCCTGGAATTGCTGCGCGTCGAGCACCGCGATCTCGACGCGGCGATCGATGCGCTCGGCACCGCGCCGCTGATCGACCAGTTGCAGATCGCCCGCCTCAAGAAGCGCAAACTGAAGCTGAAGGACCAGATCGCCTTGATCCAGGATTATCTGATCCCGGATATCATCGCTTGAGGACGCCATGAACTTTCCCGCGCACCCCTGGCCTACCGGCACCGCCGAACTGCTCGAACCGCTGGTTCGGCGTTTGCTGGCCGCCAATCCTTCGCCGTTTACCTTTACCGGCACGCAGACCTATCTGGTCGGGGCGGGCGACAGCATCGCGGTGATCGATCCCGGCCCTGACGAGCCCGGTCAGCTCGACGCGCTGATGGCCGCCATCGGTCCGGCGCAGGTATCGGCGATCCTGTGCACGCATACTCACCGCGATCATTCCCCCGCCGCTGCGCCGCTGGGTGCATGCACCGGCGCGCCGATCATCGGCTGTGCGCCGCTGGTGCTCGACGACGCCGGCCCGCGCGCCGATGCGTCGTTCGATCCCGGCTACGCGCCGGACCGGGTGCTAGCGGACGGCGAACGGCTGAGCGGCCCCGACTGGACGCTGACGGCGGTGGCCACCCCTGGCCACACCTCGAACCATTTATGCTACGCGCTGGAGCAGAACGGGGCATTGTTCACCGGCGATCACATCATGGGCTGGTCGACCACTGTCGTCGCGCCGCCCGATGGCGACATGGCTGCCTATATGGCCAGCCTGCAAAAGATCCACGACCGCGATGACCGCGTCCATTATCCCGCCCATGGCCCGCAGATCGACAATCCGCGCCAATTCGCGCGGGGGCTGATCGGCCATCGCCGGCAGCGCGAACGGCAGATCCTGGCCCTGCTGAGCGAGGGGCCCCGGACCATCGCCGACATGGTCCCGCGGATGTACAAGGCCGTAGCCCGGACATTGTGGCCCGCCGCCGGCCGATCGGTGCTGGCGCATCTGATCGATTGCGAACACCGCCGCCTGGTCGCGCGCGATGGCGAAGTGTGGCGGCTACTGGAGCAATAGTTGCGGCTGACAAGCGCGCGGCTATTGACCCAGAGAGCCTGCATTACGAGCTCGGGGCGTTCGCCTGTGCTTCGCGGCCATCACCTTGCGGCGCCGACAGGATATCGCGGGTAACCGGGCCCTTGTCCGCAGTGTGCGTATCGGGATCGCCGACGGTCGAACGAATGCTCGGTGCCGGTGCGCCGGCCCGGTTCAGCGCGCCCTTTTCCACATCGCTGCGCGGGGCCGGGCCGCCGAACATCGCATCCAGCGTATCCTGCTGGCTGGTCCGCGCGGTGGCTTGCGGAGCGCCCTGCTGCGGCGGGGTCAGCGCAAAGTCGGGCGGGATGATCAGCGCGGCCTGGCGCTGCACGGCAAATTCATCGGGGCCGGTGTGGAATATCCCGCCATGAGCGCAGCCGTCCAGCGCGGCCGTGGCGGCGATCGCCAGGATAAGGGCGGTGATGGTGCGCATGGGTCTCAATTCTCCGGGGCAGAATGGCCGCGCTTTTCGCGCGAAAGGAACGAGCGGGCAAGGATAATCAGGACACCGATGGTGATCGCCGCATCGGCCAGATTGAAGATCAGGAACGGGCGCCAGCTGCCGAAATGGAGATCGGCGTAATCGACGACGTAGCCCAGCATCATGCGGTCGCAGATGTTGCCCATGGCTCCGCCCAGCACCAGCCCGAGCGCGGCGGTGTCGGCAATATGCCGTTCGCGCAGCAGCCAAACCAGCACGGTGATCGCGATGGCGGCGGTCAGGGCGACGAGCAGCCAGCGCTGGCTGTCGCTGCCGGCGTTGAGCAGGCCGAGCGAGACGCCGGTGTTTTCAGTGAAGGTGAAGTTGAAGATCGGCAGGAGGGTGATCTGGCCGAGATCGCGCAAGTGGAGCGGGCCGAGCATGGCGCGTTTCGCGGCCTGATCGGCGATGAAGGTGAGGGCGGCGATGGCGAAGCCGATGATGCGGGG
>CAXTOI010000166.1:0-7543 GCA_964245645.1 uncultured Novosphingobium sp.
GCCCGTCGACCAGCGGATAGCGCAGCGAGAAATCTTGAGCGAGGCGGACCATCGCATCATAGACCGATTGATCGCCATGCGGATGATATTTGCCGATGACATCGCCGACGACACGCGCCGATTTCTTGTAGGCATTGGCCGGTTCGAGCCGCAGCAGCCGCATCGCCCACAGCAATCGGCGATGGACCGGCTTCAGCCCGTCGCGCAGATCGGGCAGCGAGCGGGCGGTGATCGTCGACAGCGCATAGACCAGATAGCGCTGCGACAGCGCGGAATCGAACGGGGCATCGACGATGGCGTCGAAGGGATCGGGCTCAGTCGTTACCACATAGACTCCCCTCCCCGGCGGGGTGGGGGAGCGCGGCACAGCCGCGCGTCCGCGCTAGCGTGGTAAACCCCCACCCTACCTCCCCCTTGAGGGGGAGGAGCAGTCTGCGTTGAGCGATGGTCATCAAACTTTGATTGACAAGAAGTTCTCAAAGGAAAGGCAGCCCTTCGACATGCCACGGCAAACGAGCATGTAGACAGCCACCTAACAGCGGGTCGGTAGCCCGCCAACATTACCCCCGCTGCATGTCGTGACTTTCCCCCGGAATTCGCACTTCGATCCCATCGAGCGCTTCGGTCAGCAGAATCTGGCACGACAAGCGGCTGGTGCGGGCGACACCGGCGGCCAGATCGAGCATGTCTTCCTCGTCATTGGACGCAGGTTCGAGCCGGCCGAACCAGTCCGGCGTCACGATGACATGGCAGGTGGAGCAGGCCATCTGGCCTTCGCAGGTGCCCTCCAGCGGCATCCCGGCCGCCTGGCCGACGTTGAGCAGCGATGCGCCCACCGCGCCTTCGGCTGTGCAATGCTGCTTGTCGGGAGTGATGAAATTGACCTTGACCACGGTATCAGCTCTCCTGCGCCGCTGCGGCGGCCCGTATCTCTGCGCAGGCATTCTCCACTAGGATCATTTTCGTATAGCGTCCGAATCCGATCCGGATAGAGGATTTTGCCTGGCTGTCCGATAGCCCCAGCGCACGCAGCACATGACTGGGACGGCCCGATCCGCTGGCGCAAGCCGACCCGGCCGAAAACGCCAGATCGCGGCAATCCGACATCAGCCGCGCGACATCGACGCCATTGCGCCGCAAATTGAGGTTGCCGTGCCAGCGCTGTGTGGCAGACCCGTTCAGCGTCCAGCCCGGCAGCGCCGCCATGGCCGTGTTCCACAGGCTTTCCACATGGTCTGCATCGCTTTTCTCCAGACTTGTACACAGCCTGGCCGCCGCGCCGAAGCCGGCGCACAGCGCCGGGCTCAGCGTGCCCGAGCGCATCCCGCCTTCCTGACCGCCGCCATGCATCAGCGGGCTCAGTTCCACCCCATCGCGCACCCACAGCGCCCCGATCCCCTTCGGCCCATAGAGCTTATGTGCCGAAATCGCGATCAGATCGGCGCCCTGCGGCGCGGTCAGCTTGCCCGCGCCTTGCGCCGCATCGCAGAGCAGCACGGCGCCGGCGGCATGGGCGCGCTCCGCGATTTCGGCCACGGGCTGGATCGTGCCGATTTCGTTATTGACCTGCATCAGCGCCACCAGATCGGTGCCGGGCGGGATGATCGCGTCCGGATCGACCAGCCCATCGGCATCGACCGGCAGCACCTGCGCGCGCCGGCCTGCGGTATCCAGCACGGCGGCGTGTTCGATGGATGAAACCAGGATCTGTTGCGGCTTCCTGCCGAAGATGGCCAGGTTCAGCGCTTCGGTCGCGCCGCTGGTAAAGATCACCCGGCCGCCGGGCGGCAGCAAGGCAGCGACCTGCTCGCGCGCGACTTCGACCGCCGCCGCCGCCATCCGCCCGGCGCGATGCGCGCTGTGGGGATTGCCGAAGCCGCCAATACTGCCGAAATCGGTATCCCCCCCGCCCAGCCATGGCAGCATCGCTTCGCGCGCTTCGGGCGCTAGCGGCGTCGTCGCCTGATAATCGAGATAGATCACGCCACTTTACGCGTCACGAGCATGCTGCGCACCACCGCCAGCAACGCCTCCAGATCGGCCCGCACCGTGGTGCGGCCGATCGATACACGAAACACCTCGCGCGCCGCCGCATCGCTCAGCCCCATTGCGGTCATGACATGGCTGGGCTTGATGCTGCCCGAAGAACACGCGCTACCCGCCGAAATGGCGATCCCTGCCGCATCGGCACGGATCAACAGCACCGAAGCGTTGATCCCGGGCAAGCGATAAGCCCCGATCGTCGGCACACGCGGCGCACCTGCGCCGATCACTTCCCCGCCCAATGCCTGCCATTGCGCCTCCCACCAGCCGCGCAGCGCCGCGGCCGCGGCCAGCCATCCCCGGTCGAGCTTCAGCGCCGCGGCCAGACCCTGGATATAGGGCAGGTTTTCGGTGCCGGGACGATAGCCGCGTTCCTGCCCGCCGGTCGGCGCCAAAACCGCCAAATCCTTGACCAGCAAAGCCCCGATCCCCGGCGGCGCGCCGATCTTGTGCCCGGCAATCGCGATCAGATCGGCCTCGGGCAAGTCGAGCTTGGCCGCCCCTTGCGCGCAATCGGCGAGCAACAGCCCGCCCGCCCGATGCACCTGCGCGGCAATTGCTGCCAACGGCTGGATCACACCGGTTTCGTTATTCACCTGCTGCACCGCCACCAGATCGGCCGCGGGCAGTCGCGCGGGATCGACCAACCCACGCGCATCCACCGAAATTATCTGGCCCCCGGCGTGGCGCAGCACCGCAGTATGCTCCACCGCCGCAGCCCATTTGTTCGCGCCCCGGCTGCTCTGCAAGGCCATCGCCAGCGCCTCGGTCGCGCCCCCGGTGAAAATGACCTCATGCGGCCAGCCCAGCGCATCGGCGACATCGCCGCGCGCCCGCTCCAGCGCGGATCGCGCTGCCCGGCCGGCAGCGTGCACGCTCGACGGATTCGCCCAGCGCGCCAGCGCATCGCCGATCGCCGCCGTGACTTCGGGCGGAACCGGGCTGGTCGCGGCGAAATCGAGATAGATCGGTCGGGCGGTCACAGGCGATGGCTGTCCCCAGCTTGCGCAAAACATTGCTTTTTGGTGATCGCTTTATATATAGCAAAGCGCTTCCATTCACAGTCCCCCCTTGGTCAGCATGCGCCGCGTATCGCGGCTCCGCCCGGTCCGACCGGCCAGGGAGGAGCACGCCAAAGGTCTGAATTCATGCCAGCCGTCATTTTCCCCGGCCCGGAAGGCCGCCTCGAAGGCCGCTTCCAGCCGAGCGCCCGCCCGCGTGCACCCGTCGCGATGATCCTGCACCCGCATCCGCAGGCCGGCGGCACGATGAACGATCGCATTACCCAGGCGATGTACAAGACCTTCGTGGCGCGCGGCTTTGCCACCTTGCGGTTCAATTTTCGCGGGGTCGGGCGCAGCCAGGGCAGCTTCGACAATGCCATCGGCGAATTGTCCGATGCCGCCGCCGCGCTGGATTGGGTGCAGTCGATCCACCCCGAAGCCTCCACCACCTGGATCGCCGGCTACAGCTTCGGCGCGCTGATCGGCATGCAATTGCTAATGCGGCGGCCAGAAATCCGCGGCTTCATCTCGGTCTCGCCGCCGGCCAATATGTATGATTTCAGCTTCCTGGCGCCCTGCCCGGCCTCGGGTATCATCGTGCAAGGCGTGGGTGATACCGTCGTTACCCCCGGCGCGGTGCAGAAGCTGGTCGACAAGCTGCGCACCCAGAAGCACATCACCATCCACCACGACGAAATTCCGCGCGCCAATCACTTCTACGAAGCGGAACTGGACGAGATGATGCGCGCCGTGGACAATTATCTCGACATGCGCCTCTCACCGGATTGCCCGATCAAGTGAAATCCTCCCGTCTGGGGAGTTGGCTCCGCAGCGAGACGGAGGACGCGCTTCACACGGAACTCGCGTGGATGCCATATCCACGCGGGGATTACTTCGTCAGCTTTTCCCGAACAGCCCTTCAGCAAAGCCCAGCAGGCCACCGCCGCCGCCTTCACCACCACCGGTGAACTGGCTCAACAAGCCCGCAGCCTGCGGATGATCCTGCATCGCCTGGTTGAGCTGTCCCAACCCGGCGCTGCCGCCCAGTTCCTGCGCGATTCCCGACAGCGTGCCGCTGTCGCTGCCGGTCTGGTCGCTGGCGGTGTCCACCGTGTCGCCAGGTTGCGCATGCGCCGCCCCCAGCGCCGCGACGGCCTGGGCAGCCGTCGCCGGATCGATGCCGAACTTCTCGGCGATGCCGGCCACATCGATATTCTGGCCCGCCTGGCCAAGCAGGGAATCAAGCAAACTCATGGATAACTCCTGTCAATTCGGGACTCGGCGCGGCGAATTTCCGCAGGATGCCTCTCAATGCCGGTATTCCATGGGCATAAGCCACACGCCTTGCCTCGTCAAACCAGCTTTAGGCGAAGATACGGCAGCCGCATCATCTGGCGCTGATTTCGGGCGGGACAATCAGCGGATGATTGTCACTATGGCCGCGCCGGGCTATGGATTGTGCCATGGGTGAGACGCCAGAACTGCTACCCGTCACGGCAGCGCAACCCGGTCAGCCGCAGCCGCCTGCAGACCCGTCGCCGGCGCCCGACGCGATCAGGGCGCCCCGGCACACCATTGCGCTGGTGGACGATGATCGCAACATCCTGACCAGCGTCGCGATCGGGCTGCAGACCGAGGGCTACGCTACCAGGGTCTACGCCGATGGCGAAGCGGCGTTGAAGGCGCTGCTCGAAAATCCGCCCGATCTGGCGGTATGCGACATCAAGATGCCGCGCATGGACGGCTGGGAACTGCTGCGCCGCTTGCGCGAAAAATCGGCGCTGCCGGTGATATTCCTGACCTCGCTGGACGATGAGCCCGACGAAGCGCTGGGATTGGCGCTGGGCGCCGACGACTACATCACCAAGCCGTTCAGCCAGCGGCTGCTGGTCGCCCGCATCCGCGCGATCCTGCGCCGGGTCGAGCTGGCCGCCACCGATCCCGCCGCCACCGCCGGAGAGCCCCCGCCCGAACCGGTGCGGCGCGGCCGCCTGGCGATGGACCCGGCCCGGCACGAAGTGTTGTGGGAAGGGCAGGCCGTCTCGCTGACGGTGACCGAATTCCTGATCCTGGAGGCATTGGCCACTCGCCCCGGGGTGATCAGGACGCGCAACCAGTTGATGGATGCGGCTTACAGCGACGACGTCTATGTCGATGATCGCACCATCGACAGCCATATCAAGCGGCTGCGGCGTAAATTCCGCTGCGTTGATCCGCGCTTCGCCGCGATCGAAACGCTGTATGGCGCGGGATATTCCTTTGCCGAGGGATGATGCGGGCAAATGGACACCTAGCCGAAAGCTGTTTCCCGGCGGGCTGTTTTCGCGCGGCGTGTTTTCCGCACGCAATTTTTCGCTCACCGCGCGCATCCTGGTGTTCAACGTCATCGCGCTCGGATTGCTGGCCGCCAGCGTATTCTACATCGACAATTATCGCCGCCAGCTGCTCGGCGAGCGCTTCCAGCGGGCGCGCAGCGAAACCGAGATAGCGGCCGTCGTGCTGGCCGATGTCGCGCCGCACGAACGGCTGGCGGTCATGGGGGCGATCGGCGCAAGCCAGCATCTGCGGCTGCGCGTCTATAATCTGCGCGGCGATCTGGTGGCGGATAGCTTCAGCGTCGCGCCGGGTACGGTCACCTTCATCGACCTTGCGCGCGAGCCGCTGCTACCGCGCCTGGCCCGCAGCATCGATCGCATGCTGGACTTCCTGGTCGGCGCACCCGATGTGCCCAGTTACCGCGAGCCGGCGCGCACCGATACTGCCGCCGCATGGCCTGAAATCACCGAAGCGCGGCGCAGCGGGCGCACCGATGTCCGCCAGCGCTATGCTGCCGACCGCACCCCGGTGATCACCGCCGCCAGCCGGCTGGGCGCGCGCGGCACGATGCTGCTGAGCTTGCGCCACGCGCCCGACATCACCCAGAGCGTGCGCGATGCGCGCCAGACGCTGGCGATCGTCGTCGGCGCGGCGCTGCTGGTCTCGGTGCTGCTCTCGCTGTTCCTGGCGCGCACCATCGTCCAGCCGTTGCGGCTGCTGGTCTATGCCGCGGTACGGGTGCGGCTGGGGCGCGACCGCTCGGTGATCGTGCCGCGCCTGCCCCAGCGCCGCGACGAGATCGGGCTGCTCGCGCGCGCCTTTTCCGACATGACCGCGGCGCTGCGGCAGCGGATCGATGCGGTGGAAAGCTTTGCCGCCGACGTGGCCCACGAGTTGAAAAATCCGCTGGCATCGTTGCGCAGCGCGCTGGAGTCGCTCGACAAGGTCGAGGATGAGGCGCTGCGCCGGCAATTGGCGGCGATTGCCGCGCATGACGTCAAGCGGATCGACCGGCTGGTGACCGAAATCGCTGACGCCAGCCGCATCGACGCCCAGCTCAGCCGCGCGACCTTCGAGCCGGTCGATATCGCTGCGTTGGCCGAGGCGCTGGTCGGCGCACGGGCGCAGCGCGGCACCGATCGCGCCTGCACCATTCGCACCAGCGGCCAGGGCGTTGCCGGAACCGCGAGCCCCGCAAGCGGACTTGCGGGCAGGCGCGCGGTGGTGATGGGCGACTGGGCGCGGCTGGAGCGGGTATTCGAGAACCTGATCGACAATGCGGCGTCGTTTTAGCCCGATGGCGGCGAAATCATCGTCGAGCTGAGCATGCGTGACCGGCTGGTGGTGGCCGAGATCATAGACGACGGCCCGGGCATTCCGATAGATGCGCGCGAACGGGTGTTCGAACGGTTTCATTCACTACGCCCGGAAGATGAGGATTTTGGCGGGCATAGCGGGCTGGGGCTGGCGATCGCGCGCACCATCATCGAGGCGCATGATGGCCGACTGACCGCGCAGGATCGCAGCGACAGCCGCCCGGGCGCGCGGCTGGTGGTCGAACTGCCGGCGTTGCTGCGCGAGGAGGAACCGGCTTGAGCGGGTCCTGCGTCGTGCAGGCCGGCTGCGTCGCGATCGGCGGGCGTGGCCTGTTGATCGAAGGTGCGAGCGGCAGCGGCAAATCGAGCCTGGCGCTGGCGCTGATCGATCGCGGCGCGACGCTGATCGGGGACGATGGCGTGGTGCTGTCAATGCGCGGGCGCGAATTGTGGGCCGTGCCCCATCCCAACACGCAAGGGCAGTTGGAAGTCCGCAATCTGGGCATACTGCGCTTCCCCTTTCTGGCCGAGGCGCGCATCTGCCTCAAGCTCAGGCTCGACAGCGAAGCGCCGCGCTTTATCGAGCGGGCCGATCGCGAAACCATCGAACTGGTGGAAATCCCGCTGGTGCGGCTGTGGCCGGCCGCGCCGGTGCTGGCGTTGCGCGCGGAGCTGGCGCTGCGGGATCATGGCCTGGCTTGACGTGCAGCCGGTGCCCACGCCCCTTTCCTTTTGCCCGGCAGCGGCGCACAGGAACCGGTGATGGCCGAGGATCTCGGTCAACCGCCCCGCATGCCCGCTCGCCACCGGGTGTTGCTGGTGACTGGTGTGTTGGGCGCGGGCAAGACCACCGCGCTGCGCGTG
>CAXTOI010000167.1:0-7440 GCA_964245645.1 uncultured Novosphingobium sp.
AAACTCGCAAGGCTATGATCCATAACACTTTCAGAGTTTCGAATCAGACTCTCAGAGTAGGTTAATCGACCGGCCGGGATAAGGCGCCTGCCATACTTCGTTGGAGACCTGGCCGATGCGCCTGCAAGCTTTAATCGTGATGATCTTGGTCGCGCTGTTGCCGGGCGCGGCATCGGCCCAGCCGCGGTCCGACGTCATTCCGCAATGGGCCGCCGGCCCGCGCGGCGATCTCGCTTTCGAGGCAAGTGCCTTCCTGCGCCGTACCGCCTACTCCAAGCCAGACACGACCGCTGATCAGTTGGCGCCCGACGGCGCCTATGGCCCCCTCAACCGGGGGTGGGAGCAAGGGACGAAGGATCACTGGCTGATCGAGGAGCAACGCTATGCAATCGACGCCGTAATCGCCGGTATCAGCTATCATCGCCAGGACCTGATCGATCGCGGCGAAGCGATCTTCGACTGGGGCTTTCGCCAGGAACGGCCCGACGGTTCGTTCGCCTGCCCGGATCACTTCCACAGCATGAGCTTCTTCGTCGAAGCGGCGGCGCATGCCGCGCTGTTGCTTCGGGCTTCGGACGTGGCGGCGGCGAACCAGGCATGGGTCGATCGCGCCGCGCCAAAGCTCGGCCTTGCCGTACAATGGATGATGGTGCCGCAAAACGCCGCCCCCGGCCAGGCTCATGATGCTCCCTACACCCATCGCTTCTATTTGGACGCGGACGCGCTGGGGGAGACCGGCGTACTGCTTTACGACGACACGATGGTGCGCGCCTCGCGCGGCTATATCCAGCGCGGGATCGCGCGGCAGGATCCATCGGGCTTCAATCCCGAGAAGGGCGGCTCGGATACCAGCTATCACGCGGTCGGGCTGTTGTTTGCGCAGACCTATTACACAATCGTCGCCGACGATGCGCTGCGCGCACAGATGCGGCCGATGATCGCGCGCGGACTGGATTGGCTGGCGGCGCGCGTCAGGCCGGACGGCACCGTCGATCAAAGCGGCAATACCCGCACCGGCTTTGGCCAGGAGCGCGGACCTCAGGGCAATCTCAAGACCATGAGCTATGGCTCGGCGTATCGCGCCAGCTTCTATTGGGCGATGATCTCGGGCGACCCGCGCTGGGCCGAGCTTGCGGACCGGCTGCACCAGGGGCAGCAGGTCGAAAACGCGGAGCGCAAGGCGGGCGCCTTGAGTTCAGTGACTGTGTCTTTTCAATTACGCGATGGTCGCCGTCGGCCCGTTTGACCACCTTGCGTTGGTCTCGCCAGATTACCAGGTGCATAGCAATGGCCGTAGTGCTGATCGAAACCGCATGTACTTCGCCTGTAAAGGAGGTGACGGTGTCTCCCGGCGGCCGATACCAATTGGTACTGACCCACGACGAGTATATGGGGCAGACCGAGACGCTGTCCGTCTTGTCGCGCCCGAACTCTCGCGACGAACGGGAGATCTTTCGCCAGGTAGGCGACCAGCCGTTCGCGTTCGTTCGCTGGCGCGGCGATGGAGAGGCGGTGCTGAAAGTTGCGAGTAACGGCGGACCGGGCTTACGCGAGGAGCTGCTGCATTGTGCCGCCGACCATTGCACGCTGGAGCCGTGAAACTCACCCTGCTAAACAGCGGCGTGGCTGTGGAGGTCGCATGACGCGAAAGGTATTTCGGCTGCTCGGCGCAGCGCTGCTGGTGTCTGGCGGGTTACCGCAGGTAGCCGGGGCCGGTACGGCCGAAGCCTTGCCCGTGGCGATCGCCCGTCAGTTGCCGCCGGGCTACTGAGTGCTCGCCGATTAGGCCGTGAAAGAAACCTTGAGTGAACCTGTTACACCTTATCCTAGGTTTGAGGTAACACTTGGTCAAACCTTTACTTGACGCGTAGGTATGTTTTACAATTGGAGGACGGAGCGGCGCGCGGATCGTGGTTGAACGACGTGATGTCGGGTTTGGCTAGGTGCCGGTCCCACCGGTCGTGGTAGTGACAACGCAAGTATGTCGGGCAATCTGAGGCGAAACGACGTGAACCAAATTAATCATCCCCGGCAGTTTTTGAGGGAATTGGCGGGACAACCGATCGCCGAAGTTCCCACCGTCCTGACGATCAACGGCAAGGAGCGGCGGCTCGCCATCGAGCCCTGGACGACATTGCTCGATCTTCTGCGCGACAAGCTCGATCTCACCGGCACCAAGAAGGGGTGCGACCATGGTCAATGCGGCGCCTGCACGGTGCTGATCGATGGCGTGCGGACCAACGCCTGCCTCAAGCTTGCAGTGACCCTCGATGGGTGCGAGATCACGACGATCGAGGGCCTGGGCCAACCTGGCAACCTCCACCCGCTGCAAGCCGCTTTCGTCGAGCACGACGCCTTCCAGTGCGGGTATTGCACGCCCGGCCAGATCTGTTCGGCGCAGGGGCTCATCAATGAGGGCCACGCGCAATCGCGGCTTGAAGTGCGTGAGCAGATGAGCGGCAACATTTGCCGATGCGGCGCCTACACGAACATCGCGGATGCGATTCTTGAAGTGCTTGGCGAGGCGGCTGGAGCATGATCCGCTTCGACTATGCCCGGCCGAGCAGCCTGCGGGATGCCATCCAGGCCGGCACGCCTGACCACGCGGCCTTCCTGGCTGGCGGGACCAACCTCGTCGACCTCATGAAGGAGAATGTCGCGCGCCCCCTGGAGGTGGTCGACATCAATCGCCTGCCCCTGCGCGAGATTGTCGAGCTGGAGGGCGGCGGCTTGCGGCTGGGCGCGCTGGTGACGAACAGCGCGACCGCCTACGACGCGCGCGTCCAAGAGCGCTACCCGATACTGGCGAGCGCGATCCTCGCCGGCGCGAGCCCGCAGCTTCGCAATGCCGCGACGAACGGCGGCAACCTGAACCAGCGCACGCGCTGCTATTATTTCTACGACATCGACACGCCTTGCAACAAGCGCTCGCCCGGACAGGGCTGCGGCGCGATCGGCGGATTTGCGCGCGTCCACGCCGTGCTCGGCGCGAGCGACCAGTGCATCGCCACGCACCCATCGGACATGTGCGTGGCGCTCGCGGCGCTGGACGCGACGGTGCAGGTGGCCGGACCTGACGGCGACCGCGCCATCACCTTCGCAGACTATCACCGGCTTCCGGGGGATGAGCCATGGAAGGACAACACCCTGCGGCCCGGCGAGATTGTCACCGCGATCGACCTGCCTCCGCAAGGGTACGCGAGCAATCACACCTACCTCAAGCTGCGCGACCGACGCAGCTACGCGTTTGCGCTGGTGTCGATCGCAGTTGGACTCAGTATTACAGATGGCAGGGTCGCCGAGGCCCGGATCGCGCTGGGCGGCGTGGCGCACAAGCCGTGGCGGCGCCTGGAGGCGGAGGCGCTGCTGATCGGCCGCGATCCTGGCGACGCGGCGTTCAACGAAGCGGCCGAGGCGCTGCTCGCCGGCGCAGTCGGCCAGCCGACCAACGCGTTCAAGATCGAGCTCGGCCGTCGCGGGATCGTCCGTGCGCTCAGCCAGGCAGCCGCCGGCACGCCTCAGTCCCAAACCGACAAGCGCATCGCCTAGGAGCCTCCCCATGAACGCACCTCAGAAAGTCGGCATCGGCACGCCGATCAGCCGTGTGGACGGCATCGCCAAGGTCACCGGCGAGGCGAAATACGCAGCCGAGTATAACGTTCCCGACCTGCTCTTCGGCGTCACCGTTGTGTCGGCCATCACCAAGGGACGAGTCGTGTCGATCGACGAAGAGGCGGCCCGCGCGGTTCCGGGCGTGATCGACGTTCTCAGCCACCGCAACCGACCCAAGCACGCCTGGCGCAACAAGAGCTGGAAGGACCAGCTCAAGATCCCAGGCGACCCGTTCAAGGCGTTCCACGACGACAAGATCCTGTTTAATGCGCAGCCGATCGTCCTCGTCGTCGCCGAGACCTTCGAGGCGGCGCGGTTCGCGGCCAGCCTGGTCGAAGTCGTCTACGAGGCTGAACCGCACAACATCGATTTCGAAGTATCGCTGGGTGAGAAGTTTTATCCGAAGGCCGGCATGCGGCGCGACACCTTTCACCCGCCAAAGAACCATGGCGACGCAGAGAACGCCTTCATCGACGCTCCCGTCCAGCACGCGGCTGATTATCACCTCGCGGTCGAGCATCAAATGCAGATGGAAATGCACGCCTCGACCGTGCACTGGCACGGTGACGGTACCGTCACGATCTACGACAAGGTCCAGGGCCCGCAAACCTCGCAGGAATTCGTGGCGAGCGCGTTCGGCCTTGGCGCCAAGAATGTGCGGGTGATCAACGCGTATGTCGGTGGCGGCTTCGGCGGCGCGCTGCGGCCGCAATGGCAACTCCAGGTCGCGACGATGGCCGCGATCCAGCTCGAGCGTTCCGTGCGCGTGGTGATGACCCGCTCGCAGATGTTCAGCCATGCTCACCGACCGGAATGCACCTATCGGATTCGGCTCGGCGCGAACGCGGACGGCAAGCTGACAGCGGTGCTCGGGGACGCCACCAGTTCCACCTCGCGTTTCGAAAACAATATGGAGGATGTCGTCATCTGGGGCATGATCAACTATGCCTGTCCCAACATCCAGGGCAGCTACACGATTGCGCCGCGCGACACCTACACGTCGGCCGATATGCGCGCGCCGGGCGCCGCAACCGGCATGACGATGTTCGAAATTGCCATGGACGAGCTCGCCTACAAAGCGGGGGTCGATCCGCTCGCTTTGCGCCTGCTCAACTACGCCGATATCGACAACATGAACAAAAAGCCGTTCACCTCCAAGGCGCTGCGCGAGGCGTTTGCCGAAGGCGCGCAGCGGTTCGGTTGGGCGAAGCGAACGCCTGAACCGCGCTCGATGAAGGAGGGCCGCGAGCTGATCGGCTGGGGCGTTGCGACGGGACTGTGGGAAGCGATGTTCATGAAGACCTCTGCCTCGGCCAAGCTGTCGGCGAACGGCCACCTCGAGGTGGCTTCCGCCTCGTCCGACATCGGCACCGGCACCTACACCGTCATGACCCAGGTCGCGGCGGACACGCTCGGGCTGCCGCTTGAAAGTATTACGGCCAAGCTTGGCGACAGTGACCTGCCCATGGCGCCCGTCGAGGGTGGCTCATGGGGAGCGGCGTCGACCGGAGCTGCGGTGCAGCTTGCCTGCCAGGCGATCGCCAGAAAGCTGCTGAAAGCGGCTGACGACGTCGCGGGGCGGCCGCTCCACAACGTCAGTTCGATCGATGCGTTGGAGTTTACCGGCGGGGAGATGATCGTTCGCGACGATCCGACCCGCCGCGTCGGGCTGATCCAGGCGATGCAGGCCGGGGGGCTCGATATCGTGGCGGCAGAGGAGACGGCTTCGTCCGGAATCGGCAGCATGATCTCGCAAGCCACAAAATCGCGCAACACGCACAGCGCTGTATTCGTCGAGGCACGCGTCGACGAGACGCTGGACCAGGTGCGCATCACCCGCGTGGTGATCGCGGTTGCTGCCGGGCGGATCATCAACCCCAAGACCGCGCGCAGCCAGATCCTCGGCGGCGTGGTGATGGGGATAGGCATGGCGTTGCACGAGGAAACCGCTCCGGACAAGACGCTCGGTAAGTGGATCAATCACAGCTTCGGCGAGTACCATGTGCCGGCCCACGCCGATATCGAGGGCATTGATGTGATCTTCGTCGACGAGCCCGATCCGGAGGTGACGCCGTTGGGCGTCAAGGGCTTGGGCGAGATTGGCATCGTCGCCGTTGCCGCTGCGGTCGCAAACGCGATCTATCATGCGACGGGTAAGCGCGTCCGCTCGCTGCCGATCACCGTGGACAAGCTATTGGCGGCGTAGATCCACCGGACTTTGAGATTGATCACTGTTGGAGAAATGTCAGCTTCGATAAGCTGGGCATCAAGGAGCACATGGAAGTCGCCGGTCCGGACGGCTAGCATGTCGGCACGGCGCCCAAGGTGCGTGGCGGAGTAGTCATGCTGCGCATCGTAAGCATCGCCATGTCGTCGAGCATCTGGCTGATGGAACGGGGTGACAGGTCGTTCGATCGACAGAGTAGACGTCGTGAAGTTCCTCTTGTTGCTGCCAGATCGCTCGCCACCAATCATTTCCATTCACGCGGGTCGCTCAATACTCAAGCGCCGCATTTCGCGATAAATGGCGGATCGGCCGATGCCGAGTTGCCTGGCGTGGCCGTGGTTGACGCGGGTGGGCATATGCTGGCCTTCGCTCGCCAGGATGGGGCGCTTATCGGCTGCATCGACCTCGCCACCAACAAGGCCCGCACCGCCCGCCTATTCGACAAACGGACGGAGGACCTCAACCGTCTGGCACAGCCGGGAGCTGACCTCTACCGAATTGAACTCAGCAACGCCGGCGATGTCGTCGTAATCGGTGGGGGTGTGCCGGTCGTGCAGGATGGTGTCGTCATCGGTGCGGTCGGCGCAAGCGCCGGCACGGTGGCGCAGGACATCGCGATCGCCGAAGCGGCACTCGCCGCGATGCTGTCTGGACCGAGCTAGCGCCACGGATGAAGCACGAGGGATACTCAATGGAGGACGTGGGCCATTGCGCCGGATCAACTCCGCAGCTGCCGAACGAAGTCCGCGACCGCCTCTCCGATCTCCGGCCCGCTGAACTCCTATAGAGAGTGGACGCCGTTGACGCGGACCTCGGTCTGGATCTTGAGCGCCCGGCAGAACGCCGCCAGTCGCTCACTGCTGATGAAGCCGGGCTCTCCCTTTTTTCTGTCTCGATCACGAATGATTCTACGGAGAGGTTGTCCTGCAGCACCATTTCCTCGCCCGCAGCCGTTCGGAATGCTCCGATGATGTTGCGCGCCTGGCCATCAGGAAAGTCGCTCCAGGTGAGCGGCAGCGGCGCCGCCTCCATATACCCCACGCGAGCCCAGAGTTTATGAGCGAGGCGGTGTCGAGCGTATGCGGATGAGATTGTAGGCGATGGTATTGATGAGGAAGTCGCTGGAGACCTGGGCGAGGCCGCGGTGCTTGGTCTTTCGCAAGGTGCCGTGTTGCTTGCCCCAACCGAAAACGCATTCGATGAGCTTGCGGCGTGTTTGCGACATGCCATAGCCGGCGCTTGCTGCCATTTCGTTGCTGACGATGCTCTTGCGGCGCTTGCCGGTTTTGGTGAGGCTATCGTTTCTGGCGACGTGTGGGATCACCTTGAGCTTTCGTAGATTGGCTCCGCGATCGGCAGCATCATAAGCCTTGTCCTCGCCAACGGTTGCGGGTTTGCCGGTTTGCTTGACCTTGGCCGCAAGCATGGCCTCTGACGCCTCGCGCTCGGCTGTGCCGGTGGCGTGAGTGACTTTCCCCCCGACCGCCAGGCCATTGCGGTTTTCCATCAATCCGTGCCCCATGTAACAAAGCTTCGATTCCTTCCCCCTAGAGCATCGTGCTTTTAATCGGATGCATAGCCGGCATCCTTGAAGTAATTCC
>CAXTOI010000168.1:0-6570 GCA_964245645.1 uncultured Novosphingobium sp.
ATCAGCCCCCCATCTAAAACGGGCCAGCGGCTGGGGGGG
The DNA here is from genome assembly GCA_964245645.1 of uncultured Novosphingobium sp. GTDB lineage: Bacteria > Pseudomonadota > Alphaproteobacteria > Sphingomonadales > Sphingomonadaceae > Novosphingobium. The sequence continues at coordinate 40 of CAXTOI010000168.1, forward strand.
TGTCGGCTACGAGGTGCGGGCTACCCCGGCGGCGCTGCCCCAACACCCCGACAGCCGATTCTCACCTTGATTGTCGCTGACCTCTCATCCTGTTTGTCGCGCGGCACCGCCTGCCCCGAGCGCGGTTTTGGTGCGTGCCTCGCGCGCTAAATCATGAGCGCCAGCCGCAATCGGACTAGGAAGCTTGCGGCGTTGCACATAGCATCTGCCCGACATGGGGATGCGATAGGTGGGATTGGATTGTCCACCGTTGAACTGCTGGACCGTCATCGGATGGACGTAGCCTTCGACGTGAACCCAATTTTTGTGCCCGCGCGGCGCTGTCAAACCGGTGCGGAACGCGCCCGCGCCGCCATTTTTCTGATTGCTGCTCGCATGAAACTGAGCCAACAGATGCGAGGGCTCCATTTCCAAAGCAGGCAAAGCGCCCGGCATAAGCTACCGTCGAACATGGGATCTCGTCGATCAAATAAACTGCCGCTTCCGTACCAGGCTGGCCGAAACAGTGTCCTGCGGGAGTAAGAACAAAGAAGCTCGCCTCACGGACTTCAGGCGCAGCATAGCACTCGACTATCGAGAACTCGAAAAGGGAGCGTCCCGTGTTACCAGATCGGATGCTACCAGCGCATTGCAGCGGATCTACTCAATGAACCTTCTCGCCTCAGCAAATCGCTAGCACCCGGCCAGTTGGTATCTTGCAGTAAAGTGCCTAAACCATTCGCCGGTGCGATTAGGCCGGGCACTTAGCCCCGGTTCGTACCCAAGCCTCGGTGAGGGTGCCAAATTCGGCCTGCGTACCCGGCGCCGGCTTGCGCCCGAGCCCGGGATGCCAACCCCAACCGACCAGATCGTCCGTACCGTTATGGACGATCAGATCCGCGAGAGTCTTGCCGCCGTTGCGCGCCGGGTCTTTGATCTGCGCACAAATCTGAGCGAGCGTCTTACCCTCCCAGGCCATTTCGATCGGCGCCAAATGCCATTTCGGATTGCCGGGGATGCTCCCCTCACCGGTGGCGAAAGCCACGTTGCGCGCGGCATGACAAGTCGAACATTCCAGTCCTGCCGCACCGTGCCCGTCCGGACCGCGTGTCACCGGAGGATTGTGCGGCAGCATCGCATCGTCCTGATTGGGTCGATCGGTACGCGGATGACAGTTCAGGCAACGCGGGCTCTGGATCACCTTGCCCATCTCATGGAAGATGGCAACCGAGCGCAGGTCCGCGTTTCCGATCGACGAGAAAGCGGCGACCGGCTTCAGCGTGTTCGCGCTGTCTGCCTGCCCGTTGCGCGCCAGCACCGCGATCGGCAGCGTCAGCATGGCAACCAGCACCATGATCGAACGAGCGCCGCTCATGCATTGTCTCCATGCGCGAATGGAAGCCGGCGGACCGCCTTGCCGGTTAGCGCGCGCCAGGCATTTGCGACTGCGGGGGCGGACGGCGGCAGGCCCGGCTCGCCGACGCCCGTTGGCGCCTCGCTGGAGTTGATGATCGCGACCTCGATATCCGGCATCTCGCCGATCCGCAGCGACCGGTAGCCATCGAAATTGCGCTGCTCGACCCGTCCGCCTTCGCCGAGCGTGATCTCGGCATAGAGTGCATGACCAATACCAAAGCCGATCCCGCCCTCCATCTGCGCGCGTATGATGTTCGGGTTAATCGGCAAGCCGCAGTCGACCGCACACCAGACTTTGTGGACCGTGGGCAAGCCGTCGGCGCCCTTCGAGACCTCGGCGATCTGCGCCACATAAGTGCCAAAGCTTTTGTGCATGGCCACTCCCCGCGCCCTTCCCTCGGCGGGCTTTGTCCCCCAATCGGCAAGCTCGGCGACGCGCGTGAGAACAGCCTTGGCACGCGCTTCCTTCATCAGCGCGATCCGCCCGCCGACCTTGTCCTTGCCGCCCATCTCGAGCAACTCGTCGAGAAAGGTCTCGACCGCATAGGCCGTGTGCGTGTTACCGACCGATCGCCACCACAGGGTCGATACGCCATTCTCCATTATATGTACGCCGATGCGACGGTTGGGAAAGTTGTAGCTGCTCTCGGCAGCGCCCTCGACCATCGTCGAATCGACTCCGTTCTTGATGCCCATCGCGGCCATCGGCGAACCGACGAAAAAGGATTGCGCGGCGACGACCTGATCCCAGCCGACGATATCGCCCTTCGCGTCGATCCCGCCTTTGACCTGGTGGACGATCAGCGGACGGTAGCGTCCACCCTGGATATCGTTCTCGCGGCTCCACACGAACTTCACGGGCCCATGCGGGTAGGCCTTGGCGGCCAGTGCGGCCTCGACCGCAAAATCCATGTTGGGCGTCGCGCGGCGACCAAAGGAGCCGCCGGCATATTGCTCGTGCAGCGTCATCCCCTCGAACGGGATGCCGAGCGCGGCCGCCATCGCCTTCATGTCGCCAACCTGGAACTGGCTGCCCATCCACACTTCGGCACGACCCGAACTATGCTCGATCACCGCATCCATCGGCTCCATCGGCGCATGCGCGAGGAAAGGAAAGACGTAGGTCGCCTCGATCGTTCTGGCGGCGCTGGCGAGCCCGGATACAGAATCCCCCTCCGCCTCGGCCTGGGTGCCCGGGGACCTGGCAGCCGAAGCATAGGTCGCAATCATCGTTTCGGTCGATCGGGTTTCGGCCTTGCTCAAATTCCACTCGACTGCGAGCGCCGAACGACCGCGCATCGCGGTATAGGTGTCCTGCGCGTAGACCACCACGCCCTGGGGGATCGTCTCAACCGCGACGACCCCGGGCACTGCCAGCGCTGCCGCCTTGTCGACCGACTTCACCGTACCTCCGAACGCCGGCGGATGCAGGATTGCGGCGTTGACCATGCCGGGTCGCACCACGTCCATCGTGAAGATCGCGCTCCCGTTGGACTTGATCGCGCTGTCGATCTTGGGAACGTCGGTCCCGATCAGCGTCCACTGATCGGGCGTCTTGAGTGTCGGCTTGTCTGGTACCGGCAGCATTGCGGCATCTACTGCAAGCTCGCCGAAGCGCGCCGATCGCTGGCCATGGCTGACCACGCCCTTCAATACCTTGACCTCTGCCGCCGGCACCCGCCAGCGCTTCGCCGCTGCCTCCACCAGCATCGCCCGCGCGGCGGCACCGGCATTGCGCATCTGCATCCAGCTGTTCGCCATCGCGGTCGAACCGCCAGTACCCATCGTCCCGAAAGCAAGGTTTTTATAAAGCGGGTCATTGGCCGGAGCGAAAGCAATCCGCATCTGCGACCAATCGGCATCCAGTTCGTCGGCGACGATGGTCGTCAGCCCGGTCGATGGCCCCTGGCCGAACTCGATATGCTTGATAATGACCGTCACGCTGTCGTCAGGCGCGATGCGGACGAAGGCGTTGGGCGCGAACGCCGCCCCTGACGCGTCCGAAACCGCCGCTGCGGCAACAGCACGCCTGAGCGGCAGCGCGAGACCGATGACGAGCCCGGAGTTGGCGAGAAACTGGCGGCGGGACGCGACCGCGTTCATGCGCTGGCTCCCGCGTTCCGAGCCGCGTCCTTGATCGCCTGCCGGATCCGCACATAGGTCGCACAGCGACAGATGTTGCCGGCCATGCCTTGATCGATGTCGGCGTCGCTTGGGTTGGGCTTCGCATCGAGCAGGCCAATCGCCGACATGATCTGGCCAGATTGGCAAAAGCCGCACTGGGGGACGTCAATCTTCACCCAGGCGGCCTTGATCGCATCGGCTGTTCGGCCGGTCGCTCCCTCGATCGTGGTTACATGGCGTCCGGCAACCATACTCACCGGGGTCACGCACGACCGGCGGTTCTTGCCGTCGAGATGGACGGTACAAGCGCCGCACTGGGCGATCCCGCATCCATATTTCGTGCCGGTAAGATGCAGATGGTCGCGCAGCACCCAAAGCAGGGGCGTTTCAGGGTCGCCATTGAAACTGGTGGCAGTGTTGTTGAGGATAAAATCGGTCACGCCTAATCCTTGAGTAAGGGACGGAAAAACAACGATACGCCTGGGCGTCCCTTCATGCAACCAAGCCCAGTCCTGATCGGCGATTAGCGGGATGCAGACAGCGGCGCCTCTACCCGCTGGTCCCTTCAGCGCTCCGATAGGCCCTCTCAAGTGCTGAGGACCTTGATGCCAGAAGTTGTCAATATCGTTGCGAGGATCAGACCCACAGTCCGTTCAGGTAGGTATCGTTTGCCGACCTTAGAACGTAAAGTTCCACCGACGCCGACCGTCAGCAACCACCATGACAGTAAAGGTGGCAACCGGCTCAGACTCGCGCAGCACCCAACAAGCACAGCCGCTCTCGATCTCGTCCGACGAACGGCGCGGCGAGTCCAAGCCGGTGCAGTGTTCGTCGATGGCTTGGTCGCATCCGACCCTCGACTGCCGCTCGGCGGGACGAAGGCATCCGGGTATGGCCGAGAGTTGGGAGCGCTTGGGCTGCGCGAGTTCTCTACGTCACTGACTCGTTATGTCGCAACCAAATCCTGATGGACGGGAGTTGGACTGATGCTAGGAAGTTGTCATCCCGCTTTTCGTTCCGCGTGGCAACGGCTCTGAAGTGTTTGAGTTTATTGAAGAAGCGTTCGACATGATTGCGATAGCGGTAAAGGAATGGACTGAATGCAGGGATGCGCTTTCGGTTTGGCATTGTCTGGACGCAAGCCCATGCGCCGCGTGTCGCCAAGGTCGTGCGAACGGCATCGCTGTCGTAGGCGCGGTTGACCAGCAGGACGCAGCCTTCGCCAAGGCTACCCAGCATGTCGTCGGCGGATCGCCCGTCATGGGCTTGGCCTTCGGTCAGCTTGAGCTCGATGGGCAAGCCGAGTGCATCGACAAGGGCATGGATCTTGGTCGTCAAGCCGCCGCGCGAGCGACCCATGCAACGGGATCGCTCGTCTTTTTTTGGCGTTGGCAGCATGCTGGTGCACGCGGATCGATGAGGAATCGATCATCTGCAGGTCGCCTTCGTAAGCCGCCGATACTGCGTCCAATATCCGCGCTTAAAGGCCTGCCTTGCGCCAACGGTTGCAAGGGTTCACGCAAGTTGTATGGCACCCGTAGCGAGACGGAATGTCTGCCCAGAGCGCCCCCCTGCGCAGTCGCCAAAATATTCCGTTCAGCACGCGCCGATCATCGACCCGCTTCACGCCTCGCACCTTCGTCGGCAACAACGGCTCGATCGCCGACCACTCAGAATCCATGAAACAAAGCGCGCCATCACGGCCTGCCTTCTCAGGGAATTGAATCAGAATTTAGGCCTGTTGGGAATACGGGTTATGAGTATGTGATATAACATTACAGTGAACTTGCCCTCGTTTTGCGTCTCCTTGACGCGTTGACTATGCTGCCAAGCTGATTTGCTGGGCAAGCCATTTCTGCTCGAAAGCCATAGGGCTGGTATAGCCCAGCGTCGAATGCAGCCGTCGATGGTTGTAGAAGGCAATGCAGTCCATCACCTCGTCCTTAGCCTGACGCCGTGTGCTGAAGTGCATGCCGTGGAGCCGCTCGACCTTGGGCGAGCCGAACAGTGCCTCGGTCACGGCGTTGTCCCAGCAATCACCTTTGCGGCTCATCGAGCTTTCCAACTTGATTTCCCGCAGAAGCTTGCGGTAGTCGTTGCTGGCATATTGGGCGGATTCAACCGGTCGTCGCAACACCGGCTTCATACTGCCCGGCAAGGAACTGGTCGAGGACTTCTGCGGGTGTATTCCATCCAAGAGTTTTACGTGGTCGGGTGTTCAGTGCGTGGGCGACGGCATCCAGTTCGCGGGTGGCATGATTGCTTAAATCGGTACCCTTCGGAAAGTATTGGCGTAGCAGGCCATTGGTGTTCTCGTTCGAGCCTCGCTGCCAGGGACTCTGCGGATCGCAGAAGTAGATTTCCAACCCGCTTTCAACGCGCAACCGGGCATGCTGCGCCATTTCCGCGCCCTGATCCCAGGTCAGCGACTGGCGCAGCTTTTCGGGGAGCTTGCACAAGGATCCGGCGATAGCTGCACGAACAGCTTCGGCGCCATGCCCGGCAAGAGGAGGACCGTTCTTGATCCCCTGGCCGCGTTGATAGCCCTCCATGCGCGGCAGGTGCAGCAGCATCGTGAAACGAGAACTTCGCTCGACAAGCGTGCCGATCGCCGAACTGTGCAGGCCAAGGATGAGATCGCCCTCCCAGTGTCCGGGAACGGCCCGATCTTCCACTTCCGGTGGCCGTTCGCTGATCATGAGGGCGTCCGTCACGAATAATTTTCCGCGACCTCTGACGCGTTCGCGGGGCACGCGCAGCGCACGACCGGACCGCAGGCATGCTGTCAGATCCCGGCGCAAGGCGCCACGTCCCTGGATATACGGGGACTGATAGATCGCCTCGTGGCTGATGCGCATGGCAGGATCCTCCGGGAAATCGATCCGAAGCCGATGCGCGATCTGCTCGGGGCTCCATGCAGTCGACCAACGCCGGCTTTGGCGATAAACAGCACGACGCTTCTTCCATACCACTGGTGGGCCGGCAAAGCCGATACCCTGTGCATCCGTGACC
>CAXTOI010000168.1:6580-7440 GCA_964245645.1 uncultured Novosphingobium sp.
AGCTTGCCAGGTCGAGGTCGCGCTGCCGCACGGTCCGCATGCCATTGGGCCGCACTGGCCCGGTAATCCAGATTGCCGCCACGGGTTGCCGCGTTACGCCGAATTTCGCGCGAAATCGTGCTCGGCGAACGTTCGAGCTTGCGTGCGATCGCGCGGATCCCGGTTCCCCGGGCCAGTTCGATTGCGATCTCTTCCCGCTCGTGAAAGGTCAGGAACCTACCGGTGAGTGCAGGCGCCAAGGGCGCCAGATGTGTTGGCGGCATACCTCCCGAACTCCGAAACCAGCGTGGACCAAGCGGCGTCGAAATGCCGGCATCGGCAGCGGCTTGTTCACTTGAGCGCCCTTGGGCAATCGCCTGCCAAAAGCGGCATTGATGCTCACGCTGCCATGCGGGCGGACGCCCAGGTGAACGCAATTTTCCTCGTGTGCTGCGCTCTGATGCGCGTCGACCCGCCATGACCACAACCTCCAATTTTCGGGGTGTTGCGACGACCGGTTGAATCCGCCTTGGCTACCGCGATCCGAGTGGAAAATCAGACCGGGTTCCGGATGCCGCCGGAACCACGCCATTCGCAAGGCATCGATCACCAGCGTCCGCGTCATGCGCTGGCCCATTGCAAAGCCGACTACCTGCCGGTTGAACAGATCGAGGACCACGGCAAGATAGAGCCAGCCCTCTTCGGTCCAGATATAAGTGATGTCACCCGTCCAGACCCTGTTTGGCGCAGCCACGGCGAAGTTGCCCGTCTGCCGGCGGCGGAACCGTGGATGATCAAGCAAGTACTCGATATCGGCGTCCAGAGCATTCTAGGGTCCGGACCCAATAATGGGCTTTTCCTGGCCGCAGGAACGTGATTCA
>CAXTOI010000169.1:0-7418 GCA_964245645.1 uncultured Novosphingobium sp.
AATGACCGATGACCAGATGCGGCGGGCGCGCCCGGACACCGCCGGCGATTTGGCAACCATCCTGCAGTCCCGTCTGAATGCTTCGCTGCTGCCGAACGATCCGCCCATGGCGCCAGCCGAACTGGTGGCGGCCGGGCGCTTTCTGCTGAGCAATGCGCAGGGCCGGGGGCCGATGCAGACCGCGCTGGCGATCGATACCGTGTCCGGCGACGCGGCCGTTCATGGCTCCGGGGGGGGCGTGACGAGTTCGCGGTTCATGCGCATCGCGGTGATCAACGAGGATATGCCGTTCCTGGTCGACTCGGTCGCGGCGACGATTGCTGCGCATGACCTGGAGATCAATCGCCTGATCCACCCGGTCATCGCCGTGGCCCGCGATACTGCCGGAAAGATCAGCGGCTTTCCCGAAATTGTCGATGGGCAGGCCTTGGATAATGTCGGCGCGCCGAGCGCAACCCGCGAATCGTGGATCTATATCGAAACCCGGCGTGCCAATGCCCGCCAGCGCGCAGCACTGATCGAAGCGCTGCGGCTGACGCTGGCCGATGTCCGGGCCGCGGTGACTGACTGGCCGGCGATGCAGGTCGCGATCGGCGCCGATGCGGTTCGCCTGGCAAAGCTGGACCGGCCGGAAGGAGCCGCGTTGCTCCGCTGGTTTCAGGGCGACATGCTGACGCAACTCGGCGCGGTGCAGTATCGCCGCGATGGCCAGCGCCGCGCCGCGCTGGGGATTTGCCGCAGCAGCAACGGCGAATTGCTCTCGCCCGAGCGCTTCGGCCGTGCCTTTACCTGGTTCGATGCGCGCGGCCCCGATGTGCGCCTGCCGCTGGTGCTCAAATCGCAGACCCGCTCGCGCGTTCATCGCCGCGTGCCGCTCGATCTGTTCCTGGTGCCGGTGTTCGAGCCCAACGCCCTTGGCGAAGACGTGGTTGCGGCGCTGTCGATCCACGTCGGCGTGTGGACCAGCGAAGCGCTGGGGACGCCGCCGATTCGCGTGCCCCGACTGCGTGCGCAGCTGCGTGGCCTGATGGAGAAATTCGCCATCCGACCTGAGGGGCATGACGGCAAGGCGCTGGCGCATGCGCTGACCAAATTGCCGCATGATCTGATGATCGGCTTCAGCGACCCGGACCTCGAGCGGGTGGCGATGGCGATGATGAGCCTGATCGATCGGCCGCGCCCGGCGCTGGCGCTGGTCGTCGGCGCGTTGGGTCGCCAGCTGTTCGCATTCGTCTGGCTGCCCCGCGATACGCTGAACACGCGCGTGCGGTTGCAGATCATGGACATGCTGACGATACCGAGCCGCGCGCGGGTGCTCGACTGGAGCCTGGAGGTCGAAGGCAGCAATCTGGCACAATTGCTGTTCGTGCTGGAGCTGCCGGAGAGCGCAGCAATTCCCGACGAGGCGGCGCTCGACGGCCAGCTGCAGGTCATGATGCGCGGCTGGTCCGATGCGGTGGAAGCCGAGATCATGCGCGGCGGAGAGAAGTCGCGGGCGGCAGCGATTGCGGCGCGCTATGCCGAGGCTTTTCCGCTCGCTTATCGCAACAGCTATGGCCCCGCCGAAGCCGCCGCCGATATCGTGCTGCTGCGCCGGCTCGAGCCGCGCCCCGGCCGTTCGGCCGATATGCGCGCGGTGCGGCTCTATCGGCTGCCGGGCGACGGCGAGCGGCAATTGCGGCTCAAGCTGTATGATCGCAGCGGCACGCTGTTGCTGTCGGGCACGGTGCCGGCGCTGGAGAACTTCGGCTTTCGGGTCATCGACACTTTTCCGTTCAAGCTGATGCGGGGCGGCGACGAGATTGCGGCGATCCATGATTTCTTGCTGAAGTTGCCCGCCGGCAGTGAGCCCGACACGGTGCTGGCGCATGGCGCGATCATCGAGCAGGCGATGGCCGCGGTGGCCAATGGCCATAGCGAAAACGATCCGTTCAATGCGCTGATCACCCGCATCGGGCTGCCTGTCGAAGCGGCGAACTGGCTGCGCGCCTGGTATCGCTATCTGCGGCAGGCCGGGATGAGCTTCGGCATCGCCACCGCCGTCGATGCGCTGATTGCGGCACCGCAAGTGACGCAGGGCCTGGTGGACCTGTTTTCGGCGCGATTGGGCAATGCCGACGCTGTTGCGCAGGGAGATGGCGTCGCCGAAGCCAAGGCCGAACGGGCAATCCGCGACGGGCTGGCCAAAGTGGCCGCGATCAATGACGATCGTCTGCTGCGGGCTTTCCGTGCGCTGATCCTGGCCATGCTGCGCAGCAATGCCTTTGCGCCGGGGGCAAAGGAAGCGCTGGCGTTCAAGTTCGATTCGGCGCTGGTGCCCGGCCTGCCGCTGCCGTTGCCGTGGCGTGAGATCTTCGTCTATTCGGCGCGGGTCGAGGGGGTGCATCTGCGCGCCGGGCCGGTGGCGCGCGGCGGCATCCGCTGGTCGGACCGGCGCGACGATTTCCGCACCGAAGTGCTGGGGCTGATGAAGGCACAGCGGGTCAAGAATGCCGTCATCGTGCCGACCGGCGCCAAAGGCGGGTTTTACCCCAAGCGATTGCCCGACCCGGCGCGACCCGAGACGGGTGGGCGCGAAGCGTGGGCTGCGGAGGGCCGCGAAACCTATCAGGTGTTCATCCGCGCGCTGCTGTCGGTGACCGATAATATCGTCGATGGCGCAGTGGTGCACCCTGCGGGCATCCGCGTTCGCGATGGCGAAGACCCCTATTTCGTCGTGGCCGCAGACAAGGGCACCGCGACCTATTCCGACACCGCCAACGCCATCGCGCAAAGCCGCGATTTCTGGCTCGACGATGCCTTTGCCAGCGGCGGCTCGAAAGGCTACGACCACAAGGCGATGGGCATCACCGCGCGCGGCGCCTGGCTATCGGTGCAGCGGCATTTCCTGGAACAAGGCGTCGATATCCAGACCAGCCCCGTGCGCGTCGCCGGCGTGGGCGACATGTCGGGCGACGTATTCGGCAACGGCATGCTGCTGTCGCAGACGCTGAAGCTGGTTGCCGCCTTCGATCATCGCCATATCTTCCTCGATCCCCATCCCGATGCGGCCAGCGCCTGGACCGAGCGCAGCCGGTTGTTCAAATTGCCGCGGTCGAGCTGGAACGATTACGATCGCTCGCTGATTTCGCCCGGCGGGGGCGTGTTTCCACGCGCGATGAAGGAGATCGCGCTCAGCCCCGAAATCCGCGCCGCGCTGGGCATCACCGGCGAGGCGATCGACCCCGACGCGCTGATCAGCGCGATCCTGAGCGCGCCGGTCGATCTGCTGTGGTTCGGCGGCATCGGCACGTATGTGAAAGCGTCCGGCGAAAGCCATGCCGTGGTGGGCGATCATGCCAATGATACGGTGCGCATCGACGGCAGCGCCGTCCGCGCGCAGGTGATCGGCGAAGGCGGCAATCTGGGCTGCACGCAGGCGGGCCGGATTGAATATGCGCTGCTGGGCCATCTCGGCGCGGGCGGCCGCAGCAACACCGATTTCATCGACAACAGCGCCGGGGTCGATTGCTCGGACAAGGAAGTGAACATCAAGATCGCGCTGGCCGCTGCCAAGCGGGCCGAGCGATTGAGCGAGGATGGTCGAGTCGCGCTGCTGGTCGAGATGACCGACGATGTCGCCGCGTTGGTGCTGGAGGATAACCGGCTGCAGGCGCTGGCTTTGTCGATCGCCGAGGAAGGCGGCACCGCGGCCATGGCCAGCCAGGCGCGGCTGATCGAGCAGTTGGCGGACGCCGGCCAGCTGGATCGCGCCACCGAAGGCCTGGCCGATGACGACGCGCTGGTGCGCCGCGCTGCCGAAGGTCGCGGGCTGACCCGGCCCGAACTGGCGGTTTTGCTGTCCACCGCCAAGCTGGAACTGCAGGCAGCGCTGGAACATTCGGATGTGGTCGATGATCCGGGGCTGGTCGATGAGTTGATGGAGGCGTTCCCCCAGCCGATGCGCGAGCGGTTTGCCGGCGAGATCGCCAGCCACCGCTTGCGCCGCGAGATCATTGCCACCCGGTTGTGCAATCGGCTGATCAACCGCATCGGCTTCATTCACCCGTTCGAACTGGCCGATGAAGAAGGCGCGTCGCTGGCCGATGTCACCGCCGCGTTCATCGCCGTCGAGCGATTGTTCGGCATGACGGCGGTCTGGCACGTGCTGGAGACGGCGGATATGCCCGAGGCCGCGCGTATCCGGCTGTTTGCCGCCACCGCCGCGGCGCTGCGCTCGCAAATGGCCGATTTGCTGCGTGCAGGCGCCGGGCGGGTGCCGGCGACGCGGATCGCGGCGGATTTGCAGCGCGGCGTGCAGCAACTCGCCACCGCCGCCAGCACCTTGCTGATGGGCGAATCGCGCACCCAATCGGCGACGATGCGCACCGCCTTCATCGCCGCGGGCGTACCGGCTGACGCGGCGGAAATGGTTACGCATCTGTTCGATCTGGATGGCGCGGTGGGGCTTGCGTGGTTGGCACGCGATGCCGGGCTGGATGCTGTGGCGCTGACACAGGCCTTCAGCGAAGTCGGCTCGCGGCTGGGGCTGGACTGGGCGCAACTGACCGCCGCGCGCATGGCGCCCAGCGATTCGTGGGAGCGGCTCCTGGTCGCCGGACTCGCGCGCGATTTCCAGCAGATGCGGCTCGATTTCCTGCGCCACCTGGCACAGGCGGACGGCGGGCCTCTGGCCCCGGAGCGGAGCGACCCACTGGCAAATGCGCGCCGCTGGCTGGATGCCCATGACGCCGGGGTGCGCCAGTTCCGCGCAATGGTCAGCCGGGCCAAGCTGGTGCCGGTAACCAGCGCGGCGATGCTGGCGCAGATCGCCAGCCAGGCGCGGGCGTTGTTGGCGCGGTAGGGTGAGGTCGAGGTTTCCAGGATAGATCCTGGGGCCATTGCCCCAGACCCCGTGATTGGCGACGTAGCTCGTGAGCAATGCGCGAAACCGCGGCGCCGTAGGCTTTATGGCCGCTTCGTGGCGGGTGCGGCCATGGGAAATTGCGCAACGAAGTGACGGGGGAGCGTGACGGGCTTGCCCCTCGCGGGTTAAGCCCTGCGAATGCCATATGCCTATTTGATCCACCGCCATCACTCGCTACAGCGGCGGTTGGGCCGAAAATCGGGCGGAGGCGTATGCAGGCAGATGTAGTGATCGTGGGCGCGGGGCATGGCGGGGCGCAGTGTGCGATCGCGTTGCGGCAGCATGGCTTTTCCGGATCGATTATCATGATCGGGCGGGAGAATGAGCCGCCTTACGAGCGGCCGCCGCTGTCGAAGGAATATTTCGCCCGGGAGAAGACATTCGACCGGCTGTATATCCGGCCGCCGCATTTCTGGGGCGAGAAGAAAGTCGAACTGGTGTTGGGCATCGCGGTGACGGCGGTCGATCCGGTGGCCAAGATGCTGACCCTGGCCGATGGCGAAAGCTGCACCTATGGCACGCTGGTGTGGGCGACCGGCGGCGATCCGCGAGCGTTGAATTGCCCGGGCGGCGATCTGGCGGGGGTGCATGCGGTGCGCACGCGCGAGGATTGCGATCGGCTGATGGGCGAGATCGATTCCGGGGTACGGCATGTCGCGGTGGTGGGCGGTGGCTATATCGGGCTGGAAGCGGCGGCGGTGCTGACCAAGCTCGGTTGCCGGGTGACCCTGCTCGAAGCCTTGCCCCGGGTGCTGGCGCGGGTGGCGGGGCCGGAGCTATCGGCGTTTTACGAGGCCGAACATCGCGCGCATGGCGTGGATCTGCGCACCGGGATCGGCGTGACGGCGCTGGTCAGCGAAACCGGCGGTCACGGGGGGCGAGTCAGCGGGGTACAGCTGGTCGATGGCAGCGTGATCTCGGCGGATGCGGTGATCGTGGGGATTGGGATTATTGCCGCGGTGGGGCCGCTGATCGCAGCGGGCGCGGCGGGCGGCAACGGCGTCGAGGTCGATGCGTATTGCCGCACCAGCCTGCCCGACATCTACGCTATCGGCGATTGCGCCAGCTTTGCCTGCGATTTCGCCGATGGCACGGTGATGCGCGTCGAATCGGTGCAGAATGCCAACGATCAGGGCAGTTGCGTGGCCAAGGCGCTATGCGGCGATGCGCAGCCATATCATGCGTTCCCGTGGTTCTGGTCGAACCAGTATGACCTGCGGCTGCAGACGGCCGGGTTGTCGGTGGGCTATGACGCCACGATGCTGCGCGGCGATCCGGCGGCGCGGGCATTTTCGGTGGTATATCTGAAGGCCGGGCGGATGATCGCGATCGATTGCGTCAATATGGTCAAGGATTATGTGCAGGGGCGCAAGCTGGTCGAAGCGCGTGCGAGCCCTGATCTGGCGAAACTGGGCGATGCCGCTGTGCCGCTGAAGGAATTGCTCGCCGCGTAACTGGGGATTTTCATGCAGCCCGAAGCATCCTGGCAACATTATCTGCCGATCGTCATCATCGTCATAGCCATGCTGTTTCGCTTGCGTGGCATGAAACGGGCGCGGCCGATGCATCTGGGCCGCTTGCTGATCGGGCCGGTCCTGCTGGCTGTGCTGGTGATCTATCTGGCGGTGACGGTTCCGCCCGATCTGGGCGCGGCGGCGATCTTTGCCGGCGCGGCGCTGGCTGGCGCGGCGTTGGGGTGGCAGCGTGCGCGGCTGATGAAGATCGTCTACGATCCGGCGAGCGACACTTTCACGCTGCAGCAGTCGCCGTGGGCGGTGGCGTTGCTAATTATGGTGATGCTGGCGCGCCGGCTGTTGCTGCCGAGCGTGGCGACGATGCATGGCGGGGTACATGCGCCGCACGCGACTTGGGTGATCGACGGCTTGATCGGGTTCGGGTTCGGCACGGTGGTGGCGCGAAATTTCGAGTTATGGCTACGGGCGAAGGGTTTGCGGGCTTCCACGCTCGCGCGCACCTTTGCGTAACATTCCCCGTATGTCCTGAACTTGTCGAAGGGCTGTCCGCCCTGCTTGCTGTCTGTCGGCGAAGAAAAAAAGCAGCCCTTCGACAAGCTCGGTACAGGCGAGGGGATCAGATGCCGGCGCTTGACAGCGCAGCGAGCGCCCAACCAGCCGCCTCTGCAACCACCGGATCACCGTCGTTCATCAGTGCGGCTACCGGGCCCCGCAGCGCCGGATCGCCGCTATTGCCTGCCGCGTACAGGCAATTGCGGATGAAGCGGTTGCGGCCGATGCGCTTGATCGGCGAGCCCGAGAACAGGCAGCGGAAGCCGGCATCGTCGAGCGTCAGCAAGTCATCGAGGCGCGGCGCGGCCAGTTCGGCGCGCGGCAGGAAGGCGCGGTGTGTGGCGGCGACAGATGCGAATTTATTCCATGGACACGCCGCGAGGCAATCGTCGCAGCCGTAGATGCGGTTGCCCATGGCCGCGCGGAATTCCAGCGGCATCGGCCCGGCATGTTCGATGGTCAGGTAGGAAATGCAACGCCGCGCA
>CAXTOI010000170.1:0-7412 GCA_964245645.1 uncultured Novosphingobium sp.
GTCCGGCCAGCAGCGCTACCGCCGGAACCTACACCACACGCCGGGACACGATCGACGGTAGCTATGAAGACTTTGCGGCAATCCAGTTCCACCATCTTGTCGGTGCAACCGATATCCGGCTTTTTCGACCCGCAATCCACGCAAAGATGGGTACAGATTTTGTCATTGGCGCGCAGATCGCCAAAAATCCGGACCCGCTCCTTGAAGCGTTATCGCTGTTGTCTCTCGATTGTCACATTCGATTCTTCGGTTTCGATCGGAGCAATGTCATCGCCCGGCACGGACCTGACCGCCGTGTGTCTCATGTGGGTCCGCTCTTTGGCGAGGCACTCGCCGCTTATTATCGCGAAATTAATGTCATGGTGAGCACGGAGGAGCGTGCGGGCTGGGCCAATGTCGTGGCGGAGGCGATGGCATCGGGGGTGCCGGTGATCACCACGAGAGCTGGCACATTGTCGATTGCAAGGCACGAAGATACTGCGTTAATTATCGAGCGCTCCACCCCGGAACTAATTGCTCAAAATCTTGTACGTTTGAAGCAGAATTCGGCACTATGCGCATTGCTGTCTCAAAATGCGTTAGCAGCAATACAATCGTTCAACTGGGAAGATTATACAAAAATGCTGCTAACTTTAATTAATGACGAACGATAAAATCGTGATTTTTTTAATGAGTTACTATCAATAACGCGTGATCAATGTGAGAATTATCATCTTAGCGCCATTGGAACAGGATTATCGCCACTGGAAATTGTAATAAAACTGTTACCTAGAGAGTAAATAGTACCACCGGAAACCCCTATACTGAAATTTAACTGCCTATTATTGGATAAAATCTCGTCATTGTCCAGGATCACCTGATTGCCGGTTCCATTTACCTGAACCCCATCGGATAGATTGGCAACGACCATCGAGTCCACAATACGGGCTCTTCCGAATCCGGGCGCCGAGTTGACCACCAATCCAGATCCTACATTGTCACCAATGGTGGAGTTGCGAATGATCACGCGAGAAGCTGTGCTGTTCGAAATCGTCACGCCATTGCCACTGAATCGGTGAATGTTGCAGTTTTTGATAATTACTTCGCTTGCCGACATTATGCTGATGCCATCAAGTCCGGTGCTCACACCTTCGATGTCCAGCCCATCGACTACGATGGCGTCGCCCGGTCCGGCGTTGATGATGATGCCGTCGGTGCCGCTTGCCAAAACACCAGCTTCCCCAGCCGAACAACTGATCGAAATCGCCTTGGTGATCGTCAGCACGCCGAAACCGCCGGCATCGATGCAATTGATCTCACCTCCGGCGGCGGTTCTGGAAATGGCCCCGGCAAAGGTCTTGCACGGCGCAGTCCGCGTGCAGGGATTGGCATCGTCGCCGACGCCCGACACCCAGGTGCGCGTCGACTGCGCCAGGGCTGGCGAACCGCCTATTCCAAAACCTGTCACGAGCGCGACCAGCGCCATTAGATATGCGATTTTCATGGGTCATCTCCGGGCTTGTTGCGGATGACCTGTGTAATTACGTAGATAATTCGCGATGGCGCGCTGGATAACGGCCAGAATGGATCGACCGCGAACGTGCCGCCGCGAATGGCGACACAATCTACCCGTTTTAGAGCGAGTTCTGCGGCTGGCTGGGGCGGGAGGATTCGAACCTCCGAATGCCGGTACCAAAAACCGGTGCCTTACCACTTGGCGACGCCCCAACGGCCGTGTCGCGCTGTGCGCGTCGCCGATAGCGTGCGCGCTTAGACGAGGCGTTCGCGGAAGGGAAGGGGTGCCGCTCGCGAACCGCTATCCGGCCGAGACTTCGGCAAGGCTGTCGAAATCGGCGGCGCTGTGGCGTTCCAGCAGGCCCTTGCGATTATTGACCAGCCGACCCCGCTTCACCGCCGGCCGGGCGTCGATTTCCGCCACCCAACGGCCGACATGGGCATAATCCTGCAGCGACAGGAATGTGCGCGCATCGTTATAAGCATCGCCGCGGTACAGCGCGCCCAGCCATGGGAAAGTCGCGATGTCGGCGATCGAATAATCGTCGCCCGCCAGGAACCGGCTTGCCGCGAGCCGGCGATCGGCCACGTCGAACAATCGCTTGGTCTCCATGGCGTAGCGGTTGATGGCGTACTCGATCTTGACCGGAGCATAGGCATAGAAATGGCCGAACCCGCCGCCGATGAACGGTGCGCTGCCCATCTGCCACATCAGCCAGCTCAGGCATTCGGCACGCCGCGCCGCCCCGCCGGGTATGAACGCGCCGAATTTTTCGGCCAGATGCAGCAGGATCGCGCCCGATTCGAACACCTGGATCGGCTCGGGTCCGCTGCGGTCGAGCAGCGCCGGGACCTTGGAATTAGGATTGATCGCAACGAACCCGCTGGAAAACTGCTGCCCTTCGGCGATATCGATCAGCCAGGCATCGTATTCGGCACCGCCATACCCCGCCGCCAGCAATTCCTCGAACAGGATACCCGCCTTCTGCCCGTTCGGCGTCGCCAGCGAATAAAGCTGAAACGGATGATCTCCCACCGGCAGCGGCTTGTCATGCGTAGCGCCGGCGATAGGCCGGTTGATATTGGCAAAGGTGCCGCCGCTGGGTGCATCCCAGGCCCAGACCGGAGGAGGGGTATATTCTTGAGACATCGCGGCATCCTTCCAACAGGCAAGGCTGACCTGATTATGGCGGCGAGCCGCGAAGGGCAAGCATGCGGTGATCTACGGTAATCGACCCGCAATATCACCTGCCATGCCTCGCACTTTATTATGCATGCATTTGCCTTTGGACGAGCCAAGCGCCGAGCAGCAAAATAAATGCCTCCGCGATAGGAAACTTTCTGAGAAAAAGGCGTTACAGACAACTCTTCTTAAGGAACATGATCGTGAAAAACTTGTCATTGATTATCGCTTCGGCTGCCGCGCTGAGCCTTGCGTCGGCTGCATCTGCCCAAGCTACCGGCGGCGGTCAGACCGGCGGTTCCATGGGTGGCTCGAGCATGGGCGGCTCGACGCCGGGCGGCGCGACCGATAACGGCGCCGGCGCGATGACGGGCTCAACCGGAACGGGCAGCAGCACGACCGGAACCATGCATCACAAGTCGCACAAGACTTCCAAGCACACCACGGGGTCGACATCGAGCATGGGCAGTCAGTCGGGCTCGACGAGTAATCCTGGCCAATGATCCAGCCCTTTGCGGGCGGCTACACCGAAGCGCTGAATCACAAGGGCGGTGAGTTGAACTCATCGCCCTTCCCGTATCACCGTTCATGTCTCCAGGGTCGGCCTGCTTTGCACTGACGCATTTCTCCTCCTCCCCCGTTCAGGGAGGTTGGGTGGGGGTTATCCACCGCTCGCTGGGCAAACGACACTATCGCTCGAACAAGGCCGGGATGATCGACACGACCAGCAGCGCCGCCATCGTCCAGTTGAAGATCATGCGGCGACGCGGCGAAGTCAGATAGCGGCGAATCAACTGACCGGCGATAACCCAAGTCGAACTGCTCGCCGCGCCGACCATCGCGAACAGAAGCACCAGCAGTAATATCTGCAATGCCTGGTCATGCCCGGGAACGGTATATGTGGTCATCGCCGTCACCGTCATGATCCACGCTTTGGGGTTGATCCATTGACAACCCGCGGCGGCGAAAAAACTCATCGGCTTGCCCGTGCCGTCCTGTGACAAGGCGGTGGTCGAAGTCCCGGTTTGCCAGGCGAGATAAAGGATATAGCACATGCCGGCGATCTTCATCGCGGTGTAAAGCGACGGCACCGATGCGATCAGCGCGGCGATGCCGAGGCCGACGCATAGCATCATGACCGCAAAGCCCACGACGATGCCCAATTGGTGCCGCCACGTCTGCTTGAATCCGAACCGCGCCCCGGCACTGGCAAGCATCAGATTATTCGGCCCTGGCGTGATCGAGGCGGCGATCGCAAACGGCAGCACGCCGGTCAGAACTGGTATGATATTCATCGCGCCCCCCTCGACCTATCCCCGGCAAGTCCGCGCCTTGCCAGACCGGACGAGCCCAGGCAGCACGTTCGAATGACTCGCTAATTTCGCGGCAGCATCACCCGATCGGCGTCATCCAGCCATGCTCGTCTGGCGCCTCGCCGCGCTGTATCGCGATCAGGCTGTCCTTGAGCCGGCTGGTGGTCTGGCCCGGGCCGCCCGATCCGATGGTGAAATCCTCGCCATGCCCGCACACCTTGCCCACGGCGGTGACGACAGCGGCGGTGCCGCAGGCAAAGGTTTCGACCAGTTCGCCGCTCGCGGCATCGGCGCGCCACTGGTCGATCGAATAGCGTTCTTCGCGCACGGTCAGGCCTTGTTCGCGCGCCAGGATCAACAGGCTGGTGCGGGTGATGCCGGGCAGGATCGTGCCGCTCAGCGGCGGGGTGAGCAGGCTGCCGTCGCGAAATACGAAATACAGGTTCATGCCGCCCAGTTCCTCGATCCACTTGTGCTCGGCGGCATCGAGGAACACGACCTGGTCGTGGCCGCGCGCGATGGCTTCGCCCTGGGGCACGAGGCTGGCGGCATAATTGCCGCCGCATTTGGCTTCCCCGGTGCCGCCGGGCGCGGCGCGGGTATATTGGCTGACCCAGATCGACACGGCAGGCGCGCCTGATTTGAAATAATTGCCGGCGGGCGACGCGATGACCAGGAACTTGTACAATCTGGCCGGACGCACGCCGAGGAAGGCCTCGGTCGCGATCATGAACGGGCGCAGGTAAAGCGATCCGCCGGCGATCGTAGGCAGCCAGTCGCGATCCGCCTCCACCAGCCGGCGGACCGCCGCGACAAAGATATCCTCGGGCAGTTCCGGCATGGCCAGGCGCTGCGCCGAATTGTTGAACCGCGCGGCATTGGCCTCGGGCCGAAACAATGCAATGCCGCCATCGGCCTGCGCATAGGCTTTCAGCCCTTCGAAGATTTCCTGCGCATAATGCAATACCGCCGCCGCCGGATCGAGCAAAATCGGCCCGCGCGGCCCGATCGTGGCATTGTGCCAGCCGCGATCTTCGCTCCAGTCGATGCTGATCATGTGATCGGAGAAATAGGTGCCGAACCCCGGTGCCGCCAGAATGCGCGCGCGTACGTCCGCCGGCGTCGGTGCGGCATGCGGCAGGCTGGTGAAGGCGAAAGTGTCGGCGAGGCTCGCCATGGCAGGGCTCCCAGGTTAGGCCCGCGCGCTGTGAACGATAGTTGCGGCTGTGACAACCGGACCAACGCGGCAATTGCCAAGATGAGAAGGGCCGCTCCCGGTCCCGGGAACGGCCCTTCGCATGGTCAGCGGCCGGAAAGTGCCGCTTACGAAGCCTCTATCGCTGATCTGATCAGCAATAATGCTCCGTGTTGCGGAATTCCGACCTCTGTGCTGAACCATGAGACATCGGATCACCTCCTTTCGCGCTGTTGAGCCAAACCCGCGTTTTTCGCGGGTGGGGCAATCGGCGCGGCGCCGACTGCCTTGGCTGGCAACTTAACGATTCCGCGCTGCACAACAAGTCTTGCATGAAATTATTTTGGCGTCAGTATCGGTCCTTCGGGCTCGATTCCCAAGCGCCCTGATGCCTTTCGGCCGCGCGGTTCAACGCGCTCTGCAGTCCTCGATCACGCGGCTCACTTCCGGCCAACTGGGCAGGTAAAGCGATGCCAGTCCCGGCACGTCCACGGCAAATCTGCCGCGCGAATAGGCCATCGCATCGAGCAGCGGATCGCGCGCGGGCAGGGGGGCGGTGACGATCCCATCGCCACTCGAATCGATCGCCAGTCTTCGCGACTGCGAGGTGGTGGTGATGGTCATGGTGGTCGCGGCGTTAGTCGTTGCCGTGCGGGTCAGGCCGATCGTGCCGGCCGATGGATTGCAGGCCATGCTGAACAGCGCCGGCGCTCCTGCATCGCCAAACCGGGCGATGCTCGCGTCGCCCTCGCGGCGCCACTGCCACACACCCGGCGTGGCCGGCATGTCATGCCAATTGGTCGCAGCCGGCGGCCTCGGTGGCACCGATACCGGCCGCGGCGGCGGCGGTGCGGGGGCAGGGGATTGCACCGGGCCTACGCAGCCGGTGAGCAGCGCCGACAACGCTGCGCAGGCAGTCAGGGTGACCTGGCGAACGCGCGGGCAAATGATTTTCATCGTCTCGCTATGGTGTCCGGCGCCATATCCGACAACCCCGTTTGGCCCGATCGGAAGACCGGCTCGCCCGGGTTTGTATGCGGCGCCGCTTTTGCGATATGCCCGCCGCATGATAGCTACGCCTCTTCCGCCGCGCACTGGCCTCACGGCAAAATGCCGGGTGGATCAATTGCTGGTCGATCGCGGCCTCGCCGAAAGCCGTACCCGCGCCCAGGCGCTGGTGCTGGCCGGGCTGGTCTATTCGGGTGAGGTCAAACTGGCCAAATCGGGGCAGACATTGCCAGCCGATGCGCCGCTGCAGGTGCGCGGCCGCGATCATCCCTGGGTCTCGCGCGGCGGTATCAAGCTGGCGCATGCGCTGACGCATTTCGGCCTGGACCCGGCGGGCGCGGTGGCGATGGACATCGGCAGTTCGACCGGCGGGTTCACCGATGTGCTGCTGTCGCATGGCGCAGCCCATGTCCTCGCTATCGATTCGGGCACCAATCAGCTGGCCTGGAAGCTGCGCCAGGACCCGCGCGTCACCGTGCTGGAGCAGACCAGCGCGCGGGTCCTGACCCCGGCGATGATCCGGCCCGATAGCAGTTGGCCCGCACCCGGCTGGATCGTCTGCGATGCCAGCTTCATCGGCCTGGCCAAGGTGCTGGAAGTACCGCTACGCCTCGCCGCGCCCGCCTGCCAACTGGTGGCGCTGATCAAACCGCAGTTCGAGGTCGGTCGCGCCGAGGTCGGCAAGGGCGGCGTCGTCCGCGACCCCGCATTGCACGTGCGCGTCTGCAATGATGTTCGTGACTGGCTGGAACAGGGTGGCTGGCATGTCCAGGGCATCGTCGAAAGCCCGATCACCGGCCCGGAAGGCAATGTGGAATTCCTGATCGCCGCCCGGCGCGCCTGACGCTGGACAAACCACATTTGATCTTGAACCGCAGCTTGCGCAGGCCCATCTAATGGCGATGCAAAGCGAAAACCCCCTGATCGCCGATTTCGTCCGCCTGATGAACAGCGCCGTCGGCACTCTTGCCGGCATGACGCGCGAGGCCCGCGATACCGCGCGCGAACGTGTCAAGGAAGCGATGGGCGGGCTGGATTTCATCTCGCGCGAGGAATTCGACGCGGCCAAGGATCTGGCGGTAAAGGCGCGCGAAGAAACCGAAGCGCTCAAGCTGCGCGTCACAGCGCTGGAAGCCGGCGCGTTCGGCCACGCCGCCCCGGAAGCCCCGCACCAGTAGGTGCCGAGGTGCCCGGCGTTAAATTCGGTCCATAACAATCC
>CAXTOI010000171.1:0-5500 GCA_964245645.1 uncultured Novosphingobium sp.
ATGCTGTAGCTGGGCTTGAGCACGCTGAAGCTGCTGATCAGAAAGCCGGGCAGAATGGTCGCCGCGCAACCGACCAGGGCCACGACCGGCAGCCAGTCCGCAGGCTCGGTGCAGCGCTGCAGCGCCCGGCGAACTGCCCCATAAGCGGCTGCCGCTAACAGCCCGGCGCTACCGGCAAAATACAGCGCCGCCGCGATGGGATAGATCAACAGCGACGGATGCCCGAACAGCGAAGGCAAATAATAGGTAATGCTGCCGGAGGTCGTCGATGCCACGGCGGTCGAGATCGCGGTTGCGCCGAAGATGAACGGGTACAGCCCCAACAGGCAGAGCCCGAGCCCCGCCCCCACGACCAGCACCCGCAACAGCGACGCGCGATCGGTGCAGAACGCCAGAACAAGCGTGGCAAAGAACGCAAAGGCGGCGACCACGCCGAAAAAATGGATATAGCACAGCACCGCGCAGCCGCCGGCAAACAGCACCAGCCGGCGCCAGCTTGGCGGATGCTGCAATATGGTCAGGAACGGCCCGATCAACGCGCAAGTGACCGCGAAGAACAGCGGATAGCAGCGCAATTCGCCCGCAGCTTCGATCAGCTTGGGCGACAGCACCAGGAACGCCGTGCCGATCCCGAGCCAATGCCGGCCCAGCGTCTTCATTTCTGTACGGGCCAGCACAGCCACCCCGCAGGCCGCCAGCAGGATATGAAACAACCGGAAGCGCAACACCGCCTCGCCCGCCGTTTCCCACCATAGATGATCGAGCGCATAGGCCAGCGGCGGCATGCGATCGCCCGGCACGCCAAAGCGATTTGGCTGAATGCCGCTGAGCCAGCCGACCAGCCCATCGATCGGCAGGCGGACCCCCGACAGCTGAGTTGATTCGTCGATCCAGATGTCTTGCACCATGGCAAAGCGAATGCAGGCGAGCACAAAGAACCCAAGCAGCAGTCCCGCAATCCATCGCCGCGAAGAAGTGATCAAAGCCGAAGACACCACTCAATATCGTCCTGCAGAAACCTTGCGCCCGAAATACCTTACTTCGGCAGGCCGGGAGTATCGCCACGAAAACCGCTTCGCATATAAATTTCTGAAATTGCTTAAGTATGGTGACCTAAATTCAGACAAAATATGAATAAATTGTCATTCCGCGTCTTTGATGCGGGCAGGCACACCCAACGCGACGCCGCCCGGCGGCACGTCACTCAGGACGACCGCATTGGCGCCGATCCTGGCGCCGCGACCGACGCGGATTCGCCCCAAAATCACCGCCCCAGCACCCATGTCCACATTGGCGTCGAGCACCGGCGCCGCATCGCGCTCGTTCATGCGCCGGATGCCCAGGGTGCAGCCCTGGCGAATGACGCAGCCATCGCCGATCACGCTGGCGCCATGAATGACGATACCGCCCTGATGCTCGATGACCACGCCTCGCCCGACCTGCACCGTGTACGGCAATTCGATGCCGTAGACATTGCGGCAATGGCGAAACAGCCATCGGTAAAACAGGCTGAACGGCCCCCGCAGCGCCTTGGGGCGAATGCGCATGCGCCAGACGCCGAAGCGATGGACCGCGAGCGTGCGAAAGCCGGGCCGGGTCCAGTCGCGGCCATTGGCGCGCCAATCGTCGACGATCTGGGCGAACAGCCCCCTTGATTGCGATCCGCCCACGCCGGTCAAGCCGCCGTCCGCTTGTATTCGATCAGCGCCGACCGCTTGCCGCCCGATCGCCCCAGCCCATAGCGGATGATGCCCAGCGTCTGCGCCGGTTTGCTCAGCATCTGGAAAGCGGCAATCGTGAACGCCTCGCTCAGCTTGCGCGACCGCCGGCCCTTCACCGTCAGGCGCAGCAGTTGCAGGAATTGCAGCGCCAGCACGACCACGCCGCCACTCAGCAGCCGGCGATCACCGACCGCAGTTCCCGCCGCCAGCAACACGATCGCGGTCGCCGGGACCGTCGTCCAGAACAGCACCCCGCGCAATCGGCGACGGTAATCGTCGTAGCCGCTTTCGCCATGGCGCGCGGCAAGTTCCGCATAGGCATGGCCAGAGCGCCTCGCGCGGCTCCAGAACTGGCCGAAACGATCGATCGCGGCATCGTGCAGGGTCATTTCGCCAGCCAGGCACGCCAGCCGCCAGCCACGTTTGCGCATCCGCATGGCCAGATCCGGCTCCTCCCCGGCGATCATGTCATCGGGATAGCCGCCGGCTTCATCCAGCGCTGTCGCGCGCATCATGACGTCGCCGCCGAAATAACGCGCCGGCCCCGGCGGCACCGCCCATTCGATGTCGCACAACCAGTTGTATACGCTGGCCATAGGCGCAATTTCGCGGCGGCGGCCGAACACCGCCGCCAGCCCGGCATCCGCGGCGAGCGCCGACGCGGCCTGCGCCAGCCAGCCCGGCTGCAGCATGCAATCGCCATCGATGAACTGAATGACGCTGCATTGGCTCGGCAATTGCGATCGTCCGGCATTGCGCGCGCGCGCGGCGGTGAACGGTTGCGTCATGTCCAGTTCTACGATGCGCGCGCCTGCCTGGATCGCTGCGGCAACACTGCCATCGGTCGAACCCGAATCGACATAGATCACCGCCGCGACCGCTCCCTCGCTCATCGGCCCGATCGATTGCAGGCAGCGCAGCAACCGTTCGCCTTCGTTGCGACCGATGATGACGACGCCGATGTTGCTCATTTACCCGGCTTCATCCATGCGGGCAGCTCGCCCAGCGGAGCGGGAAACTGCTGTACGGCGGCACGGCAATCGCGGGCGCCGGCCCACAGACTATGCGCGATCATGTCGCGCAGCCCACGCTGCGTAGCGCCTTTCGGGCCCCCTGTGATCACCCGGCGCACGCGCCAGAACAGATCGCCGGCCAGCCACGCCAGACCCGCCGCCAACGCATAGGCGCGGCCGCCGGTCAGGGCGAAATACCGCTTGCGCGCCTCATACCAATAGCGCGGCATCGCCTTCAGCAGCGGCCTGCCGGTCCGGGGATCGCGGATCTGCGTGGCTGCGCCTCCTTGGTGCACGACGCATGCAGCAGGTTCGTGCCAGATCGCCCAACCGCCCGCGCGCAGCCTGTGCATCAATTCGGTCTCTTCGAAATAAAGAAAGAAGCCGTCGTCGAACAGCCCGCATTGTTGCAGCGCCTCGGCGCGGAACATGACCGATGCCCCCGTCACCCACGGCACCGGGCCGGCGCGGTCCAGTTCGATCTGGCGCGGCGGCTGCCGCAACAGGCGCTCGACGAAGCCGGTTCGCGCGCCTCGGCAGAATTCGCCCCTCAGGCTGGGAAAATGAAAGGCGGAGGATTGCGCGGAGCCATCGTCGTGCACCAGCAGCCCGCCCACTGCGGCGCATTCCGCCTCGCGATCCAGCACCTGCGCCATCGCCTCCAGCGCACCCGGCAGCACCCTGGCATCCGGGTTGATCAGCGCCACATACTCGGGGAGCGGCCCGCGCGCGGCCAGCGCCAGCAGGGCCTGGTTGTTGGCATAGCCGAACCCGCCATTGATCGGCAGCCCGAGCAATTGGACCCAATCCCCCTCGCCGGCGACCGCCGCAGCCAGCAGCTCGGCCGATCCGTCAGCCGAGCCACCATCGACCACGACGACCTGCAGCTCGGCGAAAGCCCGGCGGGCGGGTTCCAGCGATCGCATGCACGCTATGGCCAGTTCCGGCGTTCGATAGTTGACGATGACGACAGAAAGCCGCTTCACAAAATTGATGTTCCCACTTATTGCGCCGACGCTCGCTTCCTGGATCCAGCGCCATGAATCTCGGTGGAATTGTACCCTGGCCGAAATATTGAACTTGGCCCGAGTATTCAAAACACGGTGCTTTGACAATCGCCGGGTGGTGAGGTGACAGAGTTTCTGCAAAGTCGGCAGCCCGGGCAAGCATCCGGCAAGCCGGACCAGCCTCGCGGCACGGTGCTATACGTAGGCTCGCGGTTGCCCGCGCTGTCCGAAACTTTCGTTTATCGTGAGATGCTGGGCTTGCGCACGCTGGGGCGCGCTACTTTGGCGGCAAGCTTGTATGCGCCGCGAGAGTTTACGGGCGATCCCGAGCTATCTGCGCTGGCTGCCGAAACTTTCGTGATTTACACGCGTGCCAATATGCTGAAATTACCCGTGACCCTGGCCCGACACCCGTTGCAGATGCTCGTTGCGCTCGGCGAGGCGGCGCGCGCAGATCATCCGTCGCTGCGCAGCCGGCTCAAGCATATCGTCCAGGCCGGAATGGGGCTGCAGGCCGCCAGCCGCCTGCGCCGCAGCAATATCGCGCATGTCCACGCCCATCTGGCCAATGCGCCGACGATGGTGGCGCTGTATCTGGCCCGCGGCCTGGGCGTGCCGTTCAGTTTTACCGGCCATGCCGCCGATCTTTTCGTGCATCGCGCAGCGCTCGCCTTCAAATTGAATCAGGCCAGCTTTGTGGCCTGCATCAGCCATTGGCACCGGGATTTCTACCGGGCTATCGTTCCGCTGAACGACGCGCGGCTGCCGCTAGTACGCTGTTCGGTAGCGCTCCCGCAAGATGTACAGCCCGACGCTCGGGAACTGGTCACCGTGGCCCGGCTGATCCCCAAGAAGGGCATCGACCTGCTGCTGCGCGCCTTTGCCGGCGCCCAGGCACTGTCCGATTGGAATTTGCGGGTGCTGGGCGACGGCGATGAGCGTATTGCGCTGGAGCGCCTGGCGAGCGCGCTGCAAGTGGCGGACCGGGTGCATTTTGCCGGAGCGAGGCCGCATGCCGAGTGCCTCGCGGCGATTCGCGACGCCGGCATCGTCGCCTTGCCGTGCCGCACCGCGACGAACGGTGACAAGGACGGCATCCCGGTGGTTCTGATGGAAGCCATGGCTGCCGCACGCGCGGTGATCGCGGGCGATCTGCCTGCGATCCGGGAGCTGATCGAGGATGGCCGGACGGGCCTGCTGGTCGCGCCCGACAACGCCGCATCACTGGGGGAGGCGCTGGAACAGCTGGTCGGCGACCCGTCACTAAGGTCGCGCCTCGGCGCCGCAGCACGCACAAAAATCGGCGTGGAATTCAGCGATCCGGTCAATTGGCAGCGCCTGGATGCCGCGCTCGACCGGGCTCATTCCGAACGCCGTCAGGTCGCGGCATGAGTGCACAAGCCGTCCTGTTCGATATCCGCATCGATCTGCTGGAGTGTGCGGCTGTCCATGACTGGATCGCGGCGCGCGATGCGCAAAGCAATTTCGCCTATATCGTCACGCCGAACGTGGATCATATCGTCCGGCTCGAACGGGCCGGTCCCGAACTTCATCGCATTTACAGCCAGGCCGATCTGTGCCTGTGCGACAGCCAGATCCTGCGCCTCATCGCCCGGCTGATGGGCATCCAGCTGACCCTGGTGCGCGGCAGCGATCTGGTTGCCAGCCTGTTCGACGACGTTCTGCAGGCGCAGGACCGGGTTTGCCTGATCGGCGGGAGCGAGTTGCACAAGATCGGCCTGGCCCGGCTGTACCCCGG
>CAXTOI010000171.1:5510-7182 GCA_964245645.1 uncultured Novosphingobium sp.
CTGCGCGCCCGTTACCGGCTGACCCGATTTGTTCAGCATATCCCGCCGATGGGCATGCAGAACAACCCGGCGGCCCGCGCCGCGGCCCTGCACTTTGCCGTGCAATCGGGCGCGCGGATCATCCTGCTGGGCATCGGATCGCCGCAGCAGGAGTTGTTGGCCGCGGAAATGTCCCAGCATGCCGGAATACGCGGCACCGCATTATGCATCGGCGCGTCGGTGGACTTCATCATCGGCGAACGGCGCCGCGCACCCGTGGCCCTGCGCGTGACCGGGCTGGAATGGGCATGGCGATTGGCTTCGGAGCCACGACGGCTGGCGCACCGTTACCTGGTCGAAGGTCCTAAGATATTCCCGATGGCATGGCGATGGTGGCGTACCGAGCAGAAGAAGCGACTGGTCAAGCGCGCCCGATGACATCGGCAACCGGCACCGGCGCGGATACCATTGTTCATCTGGCAGTGGACTATAATACGCCGCATCGGCCACGCACCACAAGCGCGGTCGAATGGTTCGTCAGCGAGCTGACAGATTTCGACAATGTGGTGATCGCGATGTTGCGCAAGCCGCGTTCGCCGGTCAGGGCTCCGCTCGAATGTCCCACGCCGGCAGGGCGATTGTTCGACTTCAGTTTTTTCGGGCTGCCGCTCGGGATCGGCCTGCACCGGGCAATGCGCAAGGCGGCAAGCCGGATCATCGCGCTGCTCGAACAGCAGGGCATCCGCCCCAGCCTGATCCATGCGCATAAATTCACCTTCGAAGGCTTGGCCGGCTGGTATGTCGCGCGGCATTTCGATGTGCCGCTGTTCATTTCGCTGCGCGGTGAAGTGGAAACCAAGGTGTTTCGCAACAAGCCGCTGCTGCGCCCCTTCCTGCGCCGGATCGCGCATGATGCAACGCGGCTGTATTTCGTCTCGGCGTGGTTCGAGCCGATGTTCCATGCGCTGGTTCCCGGCGAGCAAGCCAAGGAGCGGCGGCTGCCCAATATCGTCCGCAACATTTCGCCGACGATCACGGTCTCGCCGCCTGAACGCGGCCTGGTCAGTGTGTTCAACCTCGACACGCATAAGCGCAAGGGCTTGTCATGGCTGCTCGATGCGATGGCGATCGCGATAAGCCGGGAACCCGACTGCACGCTCGACATCATCGGCGGCGGTTCGCCCGCATCGCTCGAGCGCTGCGCGGCGATGATCGCCAGGCGCGGCCTCACCGCCCATGTGCAGCTGGTCGGCCCCATCGCCAACACCGCGCTGCTGCAGCGCCTGTCGCAATATCGCGGCATGGCGCTGCCCAGCCTCAACGAAACCTTCGGCATGGTCTACATCGAGAGCCTGTTTGCCGGCATCCCGGTGCTGTACACGGCGGGAACCGCGGTAGACGGATATCTTGACGGGTTGGGGGTTTCGGTTGCCGCCCGGCCCAGGGACAGCACCGCCATCGCGGCCGGACTGGTGGAAATGTGGCGTGACCCTGCCCGGTTCCGCGCCAATATCCAGCGCGCCGCGCCGACGCTGTTCACCACCTTCGACCCGGCCAGCAATATTGCCCGCTATCGCGAGGACGTACGCCTGGCACTGAACCGGGCAAAGCAGACGTCAAGCGACGAGCGGTAAATAGGGCACCGTGCCAAAGCCGGCTACTTCAATCCTCCCCCCTTGGGGGAGGTGGCAGC
>CAXTOI010000172.1:0-6859 GCA_964245645.1 uncultured Novosphingobium sp.
CGCTTTCGCTCTGGCACACCTTCATGCCGATGCCGCCACCGCCGGCGGTGGCTTTCAGCATCACCGGATAGCCGATCGCGGCGGCGGCGGCCACGGCGGCGGCTTCGTCGGTCAGCAGATCGCTGCCGGGGGCCAGCGGCACGCCTTGCGCTGCGGCCAGCGCGCGGGCGGTATGCTTCAGCCCGAAGGCGCGCATATTGTCGGGCGTCGGCCCGATAAAGACGATGCCGGCAGCACGGCACGCCTCGGCGAAGCCGGCGTTTTCCGAAAGGAATCCATAGCCGGGGTGGATCGCCTGCGCCCCGGTGGCCTGCGCGGCGGCCAGGATCGCGGCGATGTCCAGGTAACTCTCGGCGGCGGGGGCCGGGCCGATGCGCACCGCCTCGTCCGCCTCTGCCACGTGCCGCGAGCCGGTATCGGCATCGCTGAACACCGCGACCGAAGCGATGCCCATTGCGCGAAGCGTGCGGATGATCCGGCACGCGATCGCCCCGCGATTGGCAATCAGAACTTTGGTGAAGATCACTCGATCACGACCATGCGCACGGGCGTGGGATTGAAGCCGTTGCAGGGATTATTGATCTGCGGGCAATTGGACACGACCACCACGACGTCCATATCGGCCTTTACATCGACGCTGAGGCCCGGCGCGGAAATGCCGTCGACGATGCCCAGCGCGCCATCGGCCTCCACCGGCACGTTCATGAAGAAATTGATGTTCGACACCATGTCGCGCTTGTTGCGCCCGGCGCGAACGTTGGCGTCGAGGAAATTGTCGACGCAGGCGTGCTGCGCCTTGGTGTGGTGGCCATAGCGCAGCGTGTTGGACTCGCACGAACAGGCACCGCCGATGGTGTCGTGATACGCGACCGAAGTGGCGGTGATGGTCATCATCGCGCGGCCTTCATTCGAGCGCAGCACCGAGCCTTCGCGCAGGTAGATATTGCTTTGCGCGGCGATCGTGTCCTGCGCGCTGTAGCGCTCGGCATCGTCATCGGCGGCGTACATCAGGAAATCGACCGCCTGGTTGCCTTCCAGGTCGATGATCCGCAGCGTCTGCCCGGCCAGTATCGTGTGTGTCCATGGCGCACGCGCGGGCACGACTTCGTCATGAATAATCCCGCTGTTTTCCAGCCCGGTGAGCTCTGTGGTCATGGTCGCGCGTCCTGTCAGCGGCTGAAATAATCTTCGGTGTTCAGGAAAGCGCGCATCCGTTCCGGGGTGGCATTGCGAATGCCATCGTCTTCGGCGGTAATGTCGCCTCGCCACGCGGTGGCACGTACCGGGGTGACGGTGAAATCGCCGCGCGCATCGAGAACATGCGGGCAGTTGGCCAGCACCACGATCAGGTCCATCTCGGCGCGCAGGACGATCTGCCGTCCCGGCGCAAACGGCCCGAGCTCGCCGGTGGTGCGGCCATCGTCGCCGACGCTGACCCCTTTGAACCAGTTGATGCAAGGGTGCACATCCTTGCGCCCCAGCCCGTATTTGGCGACCGCCAGCATGAAGCGGTCGCGGGCATTGGGATGGCTCCCGTAATTCTTGCCATCGCCATAGGCCCGCGCATTGGAAGCTTCGTTGGAGGCGCCGCAGAACGCATCGTGCGTGCCCGCGTCGTCGGCGACGATGCTCATCATCACCCGGCCCATGTCCGACAGCAGCAGCTTGCCCGCGCCGAGATAGGCATGCCACTGCACCTTGAGCGTATCGGCGACGTTCATCCGCTCCACCGGACATTCGGCGTTGAACAGCAGCATCGAGGTGCAGGCATCGCCCGCCACATCGACCAGCCGCAGCCGCGTTCCCCGGGCCAGCCGGCGCGAGGCATAGCCGCCCGCGGCAATGGTCTCTTCCCATACAACCGGGCCCGGTGCGTCATCGGCGCGGGCGGGGACCACCGGCATGGCTTCGGCGATCGTGCCGGCCATGGCCCGCGCGTGGTCGCGCGCGGCGTGGGGATTGGCGGTAGCGCTGCTCATGGTTCGACTTCTTCTGCAAGGGGCGCGGCCCGTTTGCGGTCCAGCGGCACATCGTAAGTGGCGGTGGCGCCATAGCGGTTAGGCGCCTGGGGATCATGGCGGCGCTTGTCGAAGGCGAGCACGCGGGTGCTCAGCTTGAACGCTTCGTTGATGTCATGGGTGACCATGACGATGGTCAGCCCCTGTTCGCGCCACAGCCGTGTAACCAGCCCATGCATGTCCAGCCGGATGCCGGGATCGAGCGCGCCGAATGGCTCGTCGAGCAGCAGGATGCGCGGATGCTTGATCAGCGCCTGCGCGATCGCCAGCCGCTGCTGCATGCCGCCCGACAATTGCGCCGGATAGGCGTGCAGATTATGATCCAGCCCGACCGCTTCCAGCATCGCGGTGGCCTGCGCGATGGCCGCTCGGCGCGGCGCACCGAACAAACGCCCGAACACCGGGGAGCCCGCACACTCCAGCCCGAACAGCACGTTCTGCAGCGCGGTAAGATGCGGAAACACCGAATAGCGCTGGAACACCACGCCGCGATCCGGCCCGCAGCGCGCCGGCATGGTCTCGCCGGCGAGCGTCAGATGGCCACGGCTGGGCGCCTCCTGACCCAGGATCAGGCGCAGGAAGGTGCTTTTGCCTGCTCCCGACGGGCCGACGACCGACACGAAGGCCTTGTCCGCGATGTCGAGCGAGATGTTTTCGAGCACGACCTTGGCGCCGTATTCGACCCAGACATTGCGCAGCGACAGCAGCGCGCTCATCGCCCGTCACCATGCGCCCAGGGGAAGGCACGGCGGCTGATCAGCATCAGCACGAAATCGGCCGCGATCGCCAGCAGCGAGATCCATGCGACATAGGGCAGGATGATATCCATTGCCAGATAGCGGCGGACCAGGAAGATGCGGTAGCCCAGCCCGCTATCCGAGGCGACCGCCTCTGCCGCGATCAGGAACACCCAGGCCGGCCCCATCGAGAATCGCAGCGATTCGATCAACCGCGGCATGAGTTGCGGCAGCGCCACGCGGATCGCCAGCTGCCAGCTGTTCGCGCCCAGCGTCTTGGCCTTGGTGAATTGTTCCGACGGCAGCCCGGTGATGTAAGCGGCCAGGTCGCGCGTCATGTAAGGCGCCACGCCGATGGTGATCAACGCGATCTTGGACGCCTCGCCCAGCCCCAGCGCGATGAACAGGATCGGCAACACCGCCAGCGGCGGGATCACCGCGATGACCGTGACCACCGGAGCGAGCGTAGCCCGGGCCAAGGGCACGACCCCGATCACCAGCCCCAGGATCAGCGACGAGACGGTCGCCAGCGCCAGCCCGGCGCCGAGCCGATAGAGGCTGGCGAGGGTATCGGACAGCAGCGTGATCTTGCCGGTGGTGGGATCGATCGTCGTGCTCAGCCGGACCATGGCATCGGCCATTGCGCCGAAGGTGGGCAAGACCTTGTCGGCCGGATTGTCGGCATGACGCGCCAGCGAGGCCATGACATAAAGCACAACGATCAGTGCGATCGGCGCCAGCCCGGCGAGCAGCCGTGTCGTGCGGTTCGGCCGAATGTCGACTATGCGGGCCATGTGAATGCCCGAGGTTTGGCTAATGATTGCCGGGCGAAGCGAATCCTAAATCCTTCCCCGCTGGGGGAGGTGTCTCGCGTAGCGAGACGGAGGGGGCGGCCCAAGTGAGACAGACCCGGGACGAGATGTCGCCTCAGTTCCACCCCCTCCGTCAGCCCTGCGGGCTGCCACCTCCCCCAAAGGGGGAGGATTTTAGGGCGCGTCACCTTTGACATGACGTTCAGAGTTTCCCGGCGGCGGCCATAGTCATGAAGCTGGCATCGAAGCGCAACTTGATACTGGCGGGATTACCCAGCGTCTTGCCCCCGGGGAAGCTTATGCCGATGGCATCGACGCTGGTGGCCGCAGGACCGAACAGGCCCTTGGAAAAGCTGAACTGGCGCACCCGGTCGGTCACGGTCAGCAGGTTGGGCGACAACGCCAGCGCGGCGGCATCCTGCGGCTTCGCGTAAAGGAACGTCGTCTTGAGCTGGGCATCGAAGCTTTCCGGCGTCGTCCCGGCTTCCTTGGCCATGATCGCACGCGCTTCACGCCCCTTGGCGCTGTCGCTGGTCATGATCGCCAGGGTCTCGTACCAGATGCCGGCCAGCGCCTTGCCCAGTTTGGGGTTGGCCTTCAGCGTGGCGCTGCTCACGACCATGGCATCAAGGATTTCATCAGGGATCTTCGAGCTGTCGAAGACGAGGCTGGCGCCCTGCGCCTTTATCACTTCGGAAAGCTGGGGATTCCAGGTGACCACCGCGTTCACTTGCGGCGAGGCAAAGGCGCCGACGATATCGGCATCGCCGGTGTTGACCGTCTTCACGTCGGCCAGCGTCATGCCCGCCTTCTCCAGGCCGCGCGCGAGCAGATAATGCGAGACCGAGAACTGGACCAGATTGACCGAGCGGCCCTTGATGTCGGCCATGGATTTGGCGTTCTTCAGGACGATGCCATCGTTGCCGTTGGAATAGTCGCCGAGCAGGATAACCGAGCTGTCCTTGCCGCCGACTGCCGGGATGGTCAGCGTATCCATGGTCGTGGCGGTAACCCCGTCAAGCTTGCCGGCGGTATATTGATTGACCGATTCGACGTAGTCGTTGACCTGGACGAAGTTGATCTTGATCCCGTATTTGTCGGCCCATTTCTTGGCGATGCCGCTCTGCTGCGCATAAGGCCAAGGCATCCAGCCGACATAGATCGACCAGCCAATATTGAATTCGTTCTTCGGTGCCTCCGACGCGGCCTGGTCGCCGTGATGGCCACACGCACCCAGCAGCAGCAAGCCGGCCAGGACGAACGCTTTCAACGGCGATGGGTGACGGTGCACAACGGGCGTCCTTGTTGCAACCGGTGAGCGAGGGCAGGATGATCCCGGCTAGCCGATGCCACTCTGTGCCCGTCGTCGGGGCATCAAGCTAGACAGCGAATTGAAATGATCATCATAAATCTGGTCTATGCCCTCGCTTTGGCCACCAGTCGCCGATTGATCTCGTCCAGAAACAACTGCGTCGCGGTGTCACGCGCGGGCACAGTCCGCGCCAGCAGGTAGATGTCATAGGATGGTTCGGCGTCGCGCGGCAGCAGGGGCCACAGCCGCTCGCGCGCCACCAGTTCCTTGGTAGCCAGGATCGGCAGGAAACCGATGCCGACGCCGAGGCTGATCAGCCGCATGGCCTCGTGCACATCCTCGGCGCGGCCATTGACGACCGTACCCAGGCCATAGCGCTGGCGCAGGCGCGTGATGGTCTCCAGCTCGTCATCGCCGGTCAGGACGAAGCCTTCGTCGCGCAATTCGCCGAGCCGGGTAATGCGGCGCCCATAGAGCGAGCTGGTGCGAGCGCAATACAGCTGCTGGAATTCCACGAACAACGGCTCGTAGCTCAGGCTGCTGCGCACCCCGCTATCGTAACCGACGCCGATTTCGACCTCGCCCCGTTCCAGCGCGTCAAGCACCTCGCGCCAGGGCGAGACCCGCAGTTCGATCTGTATCGCCGGATGGCGGCGGCGGAAGGTGGCAATCGCCTCGTCGAACTCGAGCGAGATGATCGAGGAGATCATCTGGATCCGGACCAGCCCTTCGACATGTTTCATGGCTTGGGCAATCTGGTGCGGCGCCATCCGCGCGGCCTCGAACATGTCCTCGCAGATCAACAGCAGCGCGCGCCCTGCCGCGGTCAGTTCGACGCCGGTTGCCGACCTGACCAGCAGCTGCACGCCGGTATGGTCCTCGAGCCGTTTCAGCGCTGCGCTGATCGTCGGCTGCTGGCGATTGAGGCGCCGGGCCGCGGCGCCGATGCCGCCGGCACGAACTATTTCCACGAACAGGCGCAGGAGGTTCCAGTCGACCCTGGCAGCAAAGTCTCGATCGATGCGGGGCGTGGGGCTGGGCAATGATCACCTTGGCATGATCGGAAGCGAGGCTGCGCAGGGAGGTTTCGCAGCCTTGGGCCATAGACGGAATTGATGTCAACCATCGATATTCCCGCTCTAGCATGATGAGCCGCGCAAGGGTTAAGTGGTCCGGCACGCATTGTCACGGCACGCGAGTACACCACCGCAACCAATCGCCAGACGCTCGGTCCGCCGTCGCCACAAGCGCCATATCGGGCTCGACCTATTCTTCTATCGAAAGCCCGTCACCATGCGCCATGCCGCCATTCTCGTTGCCGCCGCCCTGCTGGCAGCAGCGGCCCCGCCGGGCAATATCGGGCCACAATTCACGCATTGGATCGATGGCACGACGGTGACCGAGCCCGAGACCCAGGTCCAGCGCATCGATGCCGACACATTCGTGATCCGACAATCGGTCAAGACCAACTTCGAGGCTCCGTTCCTCTATCTGCTGTTCGGCAAGACGCGGGTATTGCTGATCGACACCGGGGCCGGCGGGCTCAAGATCCGGCCCAGCGTGGACCAGGTGATCGCCGACTGGTGCAGCCGCCACGGCAATCAGCCGATCCATCTGATCGTCGCGCATTCGCATGGCCATGGTGATCATCACGCCGGCGACGAAGAATTCCGCGACCGTCCGGATACGGACATCGTCGGGCTCAAGCCGGAAGATGTCGCCGCTTTCTTCAGGCTGGCCGACTGGCCGACGCAGACGGGTCGTTACGATCTGGGCGGACGAGTGCTGGACATCATTCCGACCCCTGGCCACCAGCCGGCGCATATCATGATCTATGATGCGCGGACCCGCTTGCTGTTTTCGGGCGATATGCTTTATCCCGGCCGACTTTACGTGCCGGTGGATCAGTTTGCGGTGTACCGCGCGAGCGCCGATCGGCTTGCGGCCTTCGCCCGGACCCATCCGATCCACGCTCTGCTT
>CAXTOI010000172.1:6869-7115 GCA_964245645.1 uncultured Novosphingobium sp.
CATATCGAGATGACCACGACGGCGGGGCAGGATTATCCGATGAAGGCGCCGGCCCATCCATCGGAACATGGCCTGACGCTGCCGCCATCCGCGATCGGCGAGTTGCAAGCTGCGACGGCGGCTGCGCAATCGCCACCGCTCATTGATCGGCACGCCGATTTCATCGTCTATCCGGTTGCGGCCCGGCCGGCGGGCTGACGCAATCTGCGAGCAATTCTGGATTGGCGCGATGGATTGTCCATATGC
>CAXTOI010000173.1:0-4887 GCA_964245645.1 uncultured Novosphingobium sp.
GCCCAGATCCTGATTCGCGGCCAGTCCGGCGGCGGGCAGATCGATGCGGGTGGAAAATCCCAGCACCGCGCTGGGCAGCGCCAGTATGAACACCGCGCCGGCCATCAACGCCGCAGGTGCAGCGCCGCTGCGTGCCCGGCTGGCGGCGCCGGGTGGTGCCTCTGCTGCTTGCATGCCCGCCATCTGCAATCCATAGTCCCTTGCGCGCGCTGTGTTTCGCGATCCGTGTCGATCGTACACCGATCGAGCCCGCTTCGGAACCCTGGAAAAGCGCAAGCTCGCGCGGATCGCCCGGATTGCGCCATTCAGTCGCGGTTCACGGCGCGGCCGGCCATAAGCTTCGCGGCTCCGCGCTGGTGCTCCCGCGGCAGACGGCCACTTGCCGCGGCGATGGGGCGAGCTATAGAGGCACCGAGCGCGCCTGCGCGCCCCCTGTGGCGAATGAGCCACCGGCGGGCCGGGCAAGACACAGGATCCGGAAAAACGACCATGACATTGAGCAAGAATATGGGCAGGCAATGGGACCGACCGGCCCGTTTTCGGCGCATCGCGGCGCGCGCGGTTATCGTCGCCATGGCGGCACTGGCCTTGGCCGGCTGCGTCCACCATCGCAAGCGTCATGTCGTGGCGGAACTGGCCCCGTCCAATGTCACCACCATCGGCGTCAATTCCTACCTGTGGCATGCCAGCCTCGATGCGCTGTCGTTCATGCCGCTGGTCCAGGCGGACAGCGCGGGCGGGGTGATCGTGACCGACTGGTATGTGAACCCCGCCAACCCCGGCGAGCGGATGAAGATCACCGTGACCATCCTCGATCGCGATCTGCGCAGCGATGCCTTGCGCGTGGCCGCCAGTCGGCAGCTGTCGCAAGGGGGGGTATGGGTCAGTGCGCCGGTCCAGGCCGCGACGGTGCAACGGCTCGAAGACGTGATCCTGACCAAGGCACGCGATCTGCGCCGCAGCGCCCTGCCTGGCTGATCTGCCTTTCGCCATGACCGAAAGATTCGATTCGTCGCTGGCCGATGGTCGCTGGCAGCGCGTGTGGGACGAGCGACAGTGCTTCCGCGCTGACGGCGGTGCCGAAGCATCGAACAAGCCGCGCAGTTATGTGCTGGAGATGTTCCCCTATCCTTCGGGGCGCATCCATATCGGCCATGTCCGCAAT
The DNA here is from genome assembly GCA_964245645.1 of uncultured Novosphingobium sp. Taxonomy (GTDB): domain Bacteria; phylum Pseudomonadota; class Alphaproteobacteria; order Sphingomonadales; family Sphingomonadaceae; genus Novosphingobium. The sequence continues at coordinate 1,166 of CAXTOI010000173.1, forward strand.
TACACCATGGGCGACGTGCTGGCGCGGTTTCGGCGGATGCAGGGCTATGACGTGCTGCACCCGATGGGGTGGGACGCCTTCGGCATGCCGGCCGAAAACGCGGCGATGGAACATGGGGTGCACCCCGGCGGCTGGACCCGCGCCAATATCGCGACGATGAAGGCGCAGCTCAAGCGGCTGGGCTTTGCGCTCGACTGGAGCCGCGAGTTTGCAACCTGCGATCCCGAATATTACGGGCATGAACAAGCGCTGTTCCTCGATCTCTATGCCGCCGGGCTGGTCTATCGCAAGGAAAGCGCGGTCAATTGGGACCCGGTCGATCAGACCGTGCTGGCCAATGAGCAGGTCATCGACGGGCGCGGCTGGCGCAGCGGGGCGCTGGTGGAGAAGCGCAAGCTGGCGCAGTGGTTTTTGAAGATCACCGATTTTGCCGAGGAGTTGCTCGACGGGCTGCAGGGGCTGGATAGCTGGCCCGAGAAGGTGCGGCTGATGCAGGAGAACTGGATCGGCAAGAGCGTGGGGATGCAGTTTCGGTTTGCCTTGCTCCTCTCCCGCTTGCGGGAAGGGTTGGTGGGCAGCGTACTCGCGCCAGCTTCTGAAGAAGCTGAAGAACAAGTGCCCACCCCAACCCCTCCCGCAGGCGGGATGGGCTTTATTGAAGTGTATACTACCCGGCCTGATACCATCTTCGGCGCGACATTTGTGGCGGTGGCGGCGGATCATCCGATTGCGCAGGCGGTGGCGGCGGACAGTGCCGCGGCGCAGGCGTTCATTGCGGAGTGCCGGCGGGGCGGGACGACCGCAGCCGAACTGGAGACGGCGGAAAAGCTTGGCTTCGATACCGGGCTGAAAGTCGCACATCCCTTGCGGCCGGGCGTCGAACTGCCGGTCTACATCGCCAATTTCGTGCTGATGGAGTATGGCACCGGGGCGATCATGGCGGTGCCGGGGCATGACCAGCGCGATTTCGACTTCGCCCGCAAATATGGCTTGCCGATCTTGCGCGTGGTGGCGGCCGGCGCGGACCATGCCGATGCCGATGCGCCGTTCGGCGATGAAGCCGAAGCCGGCGACGGGGTGCTGGTGCATTCCGACTTCATCACCGGCATGCGCGTGGCCGAGGCCAAGGCGGCAGTGATCGCGCGCGCCGAGGCAGAAGGCTGGGGCCAGGGCAAGACGGTGTGGCGGCTGCGCGACTGGGGCGTGTCGCGCCAAAGGTATTGGGGCACGCCGATCCCGTTCATTCACTGCCCGGCCTGCGGCGTAGTGCCGGTGCCCAAGGCGCAGCTGCCGGTGGTGCTGCCCGAGGATGTCGATTTTGCGACCCCGGGCAATCCGCTGCTGCGCCATCCGACGTGGAAGCATGTATCGTGCCCCGTGTGCGGCGGCGCGGCGACGCGCGAGACCGATACGCTCGACACTTTCGTGGACAGCTCGTGGTATTTCCTGCGCTTTGCCAGTCAACCCGATGACCGCGCGTTCGATCCGGCCGAGATCGCGCGCTGGTTGCCGGTGGCGCAATATATCGGCGGAATCGAGCATGCGATTCTGCATCTGTTGTATGCGCGGTTCTGGACGCGGGCGCTGAAGCGGATCGGCAAGATCGATATTGCCGAGCCGTTTGCCAGCCTGTTCACGCAAGGCATGGTGACGCATGAGACCTATTCGCGGGTCGATCCAGGCAACGGCCAGCCGGTCTATTTCACCCCCTCCGAGGTCACGCGGACAGGCAGCGGGGCGGTGCTTGCAGCGGATGGTGCGCCGGTGGACATCGGCCGGGTCATCAAGATGTCCAAGTCGAAGAAGAACGTCGTCGATCCAGACGAGATAGTAGCGAAATACGGCGCGGACGCCGTGCGCTGGTTCATGCTGTCGGACAGCCCGCCCGAGCGCGACTTGCCCTGGTCCGAGGCGGGGATCGAAGGCTGCGCGCGGTTTGTTCAGCGATTGTGGCGGCTGTGCGGGCAATATGATGGCGGCGCGGCGGGGGAAGATCGCGCGCTCGATCGCAAGCGCGACCAGACCGTTGCCGCAATCGCCGGCGACATCGAGGCGCTCGGCTTCAACAAGGCGGTGGCGCGGATTTACGAACTGACCGCTGCGACCGAGAAGGCGGCGGCGTCTGCGAGCCGTTCGGCGGCGATCCGGGCGTTGCTGCTGGTCGCTTCGCCGATGATGCCGCATCTGGCCGAGGAAGCCTGGGCGCAGCTGGGCGGAGAGGGGCTGATCGCGCAGGCGGCGTGGCCGGAAGTCGATGCGGCGCTGCTGGTCGATGACGAGGTGACCGTCGCGGTGCAGGTCAAGGGCAAGCTGCGCGATACGCTGACCGTAGCCAAGGGCACCTCGCGCGACGAACTGGAGGCGCTTGCCCTGGCCAGCGAGAAGGTGCAGCGTGCGCTCGATGGCGCATCGGTCAGGAAAGTGATTGTCGTGCCCGACCGGCTGGTGAACCTGGTAGCATGAGGCGCGGCTGGAACTTTCTGGCGCTATCGGCCGCGCCGCTGCTGCTCGCCGGTTGCGGGTTGCAGCCGATGTATGCCGGCGGCGGGCAAGGCGCGGTCGTGCAAGGCATGGCCGCCATCGATGTGCCGCCGATCTCCGGCAAGGCGGGCTGGCTGATGCATAATGCGCTGGTCGATCGGCTGCATGCGGGCGGACCGTCGGCAAGCCCGGCACGCTACCGCCTCGACGTGCGGCTGGACGACAAGCTCGAAGGCCTGGGGCTGCTGTCCAACAATACCGTCGGGCGCGAAAGGCGCACGATCCGGGCGCGTTACCAGTTGGTCGATGTCGCCAGCGGCCGCGTGCTGCTCGATGCGACAGCGGGTTCCGACGCGGGCATCGATGTGGTATCTTCCGAATATGCCACGGTTGCCGGTGAGGAAACGGCCATGGAAAATCTGATCCGCATCGTCGCCGACCGTATCGTCATCAAGCTGTCGCTGCAGCTGCGCTCGGGCAATGGGGCGGGCGGCTAGGCCAGGCAACAGGGGCCCGGGCAATGAAGGCTACGCAGAAGGATTTTGCCGCCGTTGCGCCACGTGCGGCCGCCCAAGCCAAAGTGTTCCTGTTCTGCGGGCCCGACGAATCGGGCGCGAACGATGCTGCCCGGCGCCTGACCGCGCTGCTGGCCGATCCAGGCGAGCGGATCGAGCTGTCGGGTGGTGACCTCAAGCGTGATCCGGTGCGGCTCGGTGATGAGGCGCGGTCGATGTCGCTGTTCGGCGACACCCGTCATATCGTCGTGCGTGCGCAAGGCGACGAGGTCTGCGATGCAGTGGAAAACCTGCTGGCCAGCGATGTCGCCTCGTGCCCGGTGCTGATCATCGCCGCCAATGCCACCGATAAATCGCGCACCGCCAAGCTGCTGGCCACGCGCAAGGATGCGCTGGTGGCGATGTTCTATCCCCCCGATCTCGGCTCGGCCAGCGAAGCGGTGCGCCAGATGGCCAGTGCCGCCGGGCTGAAGATGAACGGCGATCTGGCCGAGCGGATCGCGCGGGCGACCGGCCTCGACTCGCGGCTGGCGCAATCCGAAGTGACCAAGCTGGCGCTGTTTCTGGACGCCAGCCCCGAGCGGCCGCGCAGCGCCGACGCCCAGGCGCTCGATGCGATCGGCGCCCGCACCGAAGAGGATGGCTTCGCGCCGCTGGTCAATGCCGTGCTGGCGGGCGAAACCGCGCGGCTGGGCAGCGAATTGCGCCGGATGCGCGAACTGGGGC
>CAXTOI010000173.1:4897-7089 GCA_964245645.1 uncultured Novosphingobium sp.
AACTGGGGCTGAACCCGGTCGGCCTGCTGCTGGCGTTCGAGCGCCGCGTCGCGCAACTGGTGGCGCTGGCGGGCAAGCTGGGGACCGGCAGGCAGGGATTGGGCGGCGATATCCGCAGCCTGCTCGAAAGCGAAAAGGCCGCGCGCCGCGTGTTCTGGAAGGACGAGCGTGACCTTGCGGTGCAATTGAAGCTGTGGCGAGGCCAGCGGCTGGAACGTCTCGCCGAGCGCATTATGGCGTTGCACCGGGCATTGCTGGGAACCAGCCAGAGCGCCGAGTTGTTGATGGCGCAGGGGCTTGCGGATATCATGCGCGCGGCAGTAAGACGACCCTAAGCAGAATTAGCATCAAAATCTCAGTATTTTGTGTCATTTGATGCAAGCTGCGAATGCCGGATGGCGCAGAACGCCAAGGCAGCTGCGATTAATCGGTTTACGATTAGCAATAACGTCTTAAACACTGTGGTGAAGTTGTTGACGAAGCATGCATGTTTTTAGTTCAGGCAGGTTTTCATGATTCGAATCAGTGCAGCACACTTCCCGCGCTGCTGCGGCAGTGAATAAAATGGACTCACTGCTCGGCCGGCGGCTGCGCAGCGAGGCTCAGCAGCGTGCAGACCGGGCGAAGGTGCGCGCTCGTGCCGATGCGATGCCGCTGATGCCATCGCTGCTGCGGCGGCGGCTGCAGTGTTACCTGGCCTTGATGATCTGCGACATCATCTCGTTGTTCGTCAGCTTCGCCTTCACCGGCTACCTGTATCTCGATCGCAGCGGCCTGGCCGGATCACTGATGCTGGCGCAAATGTTGCTGCCGATTTTTTTGACCGTGGCCTTGTACAACGGCGCCTATTCGATGGCATCGCTGGTTCGCACGACGCACAGCATCACCCGCGTCATGCTGGCTTTGCTGATTTCATCGATCGCGGTGGTGTTCGTTGCGTTTTATACCAAATCGTCCCAGGATTTTTCGCGGATCAATTTCACCTTCGGCGTTCTGGGCTCGCTGGTGATGATGATCTGGGCGCGGACGCATCAGCGCAGTTTCGTGGGCTGGCGCTGCGGCGCGGCGGTGTTGAACGAGCTGGTGATCGACGATGGCGGGCCGCCGGTATCGTTGCAGGGCGCCTTTCACGTCTCGGCGATGGCATTCGGGCTCGCCCCCGCGCTGGGCGATCCGCATGCGCTCGATCGCATCGGGCTGGTGATGCGCAATGCCGACCGGGTGATCATCAGCACGCCGCTGGAGCGTCGTCTCGCCTGGTCGACCATTCTCAAGGGGGCCAATGTCGCGGGCGAGGTTATCGATGAAACCGTCGCGCAGCTTTCCGCCACCGGGGCGCGCCACGTCGCCGGACAGGGGCTGTTGCAGGTATCGGTGGGGCCGCTGGGCATCCGCGATCAACTGACCAAACGCGGATTCGACCTGGCGGTCGCGGTGTTCGGCCTGCTGGCGCTGTCGCCGCTGCTGGCGCTGGTGGCGCTGGCGATCAAGCTGGAGGATGGTGGCCCGGTGTTCTTCGTGCAGCGCCGGGTCGGGCGCGGCAACCGGTTCTTTGCGATCTATAAATTCCGCAGCATGGCGGACAATCTTGCCGGAACCGATGGCGAGGTGTCCACAGCGCGGCAGGACAAGCGGATCACCCGAGTCGGCCGGATCATCCGGCGCACCAGCATCGATGAACTGCCGCAGATCTTCAACGTGTTGCGCGGCGACATGAGCCTGGTCGGGCCGCGGCCGCACGCAATCGGCTCACAGGCGGGCGACAAGCTGTTCTGGGAAGTGGACCCGCGCTACTGGGAACGGCATGCGCTGCGCCCGGGACTGACCGGGCTGGCGCAAGTCCGTGGCCATCGTGGCGCGACGGAGCGCGAATCGGACTTGTCTGCGCGGTTGAACGCCGATCTGGAATATCTCGATGGCTGGTCGCTATCGCGTGACTTGCTGATCATCCTTTCGACGTTCTCCGTGCTTGTCCATGATCGGGCGTTTTGATTCGCGGGCGTTCGCGCTGAGCAGAAGACGGCAGGGAGAATTCCCGGCCTTTTTTATTTTCGGATGTCGCGCCATAGTCATTGACAGAAAAGCGTCTCGTTTTGCCGGACTTGATCCCATGGGTGTCAAGACAGGCTCATTAGCGGAATCATGTTAAACACGCATTGCCAGACATCTGCGCCAGCGGCGATAGGCGAGGT
>CAXTOI010000174.1:0-7023 GCA_964245645.1 uncultured Novosphingobium sp.
TAGTGAATCACGTTCCTGCGGCCAGGAAAAGCCCATTATTGGGTCCGGACCCTAATACATCATCAAGCAGCGGCAAGCCGCCCGGCGTTTTTGCATGTTCAAGTCCAGCGAACTTGTCATCGCACCGAGCCGCGAAGCGGGTCGAATGATGGTGTTGGTCAGCCCTCAGGATGTTGGCGCAAAATTTTCCAGTTGCTGCGATTTTCGCCCAGCTCGACGACTTGTTGTCCGGAAAGAAGCCGACGAGCTGAGGGTTCAGTGAAATCGAGGTAAAGGTGCCCACGACCATACCATGACGCGCCCCGTCGGCCGCCGACGTGGTCACTACGCAAACCCCGGTCGGATAGCAGCCCAGAACATCCCGAAAATGCTTGGGATCGATGTCGCCGCCCGTGATATTCGCGTGCGTTGCGATATCCAGCATGATTTAGCATCCCGAGATAAAAACAGCCGTAATTGCGAGCAGGCAGCACGCGCTCTCCGATTAATGGTGCCCGACCCCTGGTTGCGATAAGGCCTCTCCCGGACAGACGAGTGGGCCGGCAGGCAGCGCCAAGGAGGGGATCAGTACGCGCCCTCGAGCTCGAGTCCGAACCTTTCCTGCCCCACCAGGGAATAGATCACCTGCGTATCAAGATTTACGTGGCGCGCCGCCATATTGATGTCACGCCAATGCCGCTGCAGAGGCGAATCGAGGGTCGTCGAGCCCGATCCCGCATTCTCGAAAAGCTTCTGGATAGCGGCGGACGTCTGAATGGCGGCAAATCCGAAGGCTCGACGCACGTTGATCCGCTCTTGGACCGTAGGCTCTTGATCCGCGAGCAGCTTGTTTTCGGCCGTTTCCAGCGCGTCCACGAGCAGGAGCAGCGCGGCGGCGATCGCGGCCGAAGCCTCGCCCACGACAAATTGCGCGGCCGAAGTCTGCGACACGGAGCCCGGCGGACCACCGGCGAAGCCCTTGTTCTTGGTCTTGCTCTTCATCCTGCCGACGAACCAGTAGAGGACGCCATGGGACATTCCCAACATCGTAACCAAGAAGCCCGTCGCGCCGAATGTGGTGATATTGAACTTCGCCAGCGGGTTGCTCACCAGCGCCCTCCCGGGGGTGCGGCCGCTCACGACGTCGGCGAAGTTGAGGAAGCGGTGGGCGGGCACAAATTGCGGCTCGTCGACCGCAATGGTCTTGCTGCCGCTGCCCTGGAGGCCAACGACTTTCCAAGTATCTTCCATGATCCGTACGCATTCGCGCGGCAGCAGCATGACGCCAATCTCGGGGGGGCCTCCTTGCTCCCCTTGGATCCGGCGGCCGCCGAGAAAGAACCATTCCGAATTATCCGAATTGCTCCCGTAAGGCCATTGGCCGGGCTGCAGTTCGTAACCACCAGGGACGACACGATATCCGCCGATAGGGATAGGAATGCCGCATACGAGGTTATCGGGGTTCTTCCCCCAAACATCACTCTGCGCTTCCAGCGGCCAGTTCGAAACGAACAGAGAGGCCATGTTCGCGATCATCATGCACCAGGCGGTGCTTCCGCAGCCGCGGCCAATCTCATAACCGATGCGCAGCATCTGGCTGGGCGTGCATTCGGCACCCCCAAACCGCGCAGGCTGACCGAGGTTCAGAAGTCCGGATTGCTTGAGGAGCGCTGTCGTTTCGGCTGAGACGCGGCCTGCTTTTTCCGTTCCGAGAGCCCACTCTTCCAGCTGCGGCCGTATGGCCCGTGCGCGCTCGAGCCGATCGATCGAGGGATCGCTAGTTTCCAGCTGAGCGGTAGCTAGTTTCATGGCATTTCCTCTCGACGACGCTATTCTGCATTTATGACATTGCTGTTCTAGCGATGCCCAAAGAGGCGCGGAAACTCTCGGTTTTAATACCCCTATCAGTTACGGCGATAGCGCTGCCGTTGCCGTGGGGCCTTCGCCGAGAAGCAGCTGCGTTGGTTTACCATAACTTGCGACTGCGAGCTTGGTTAGAGACGAACCCGATCCGCGCCTTTGAGGCCCAATGTCACGCGTGCCTCCGCGGGGGTGGCAGGCTCATGCCCCATTTCGGCAAGGATCCGAACGATCTTGCGCACTTGCTCCGCATTGGAAACGGCAAGCTTGCCGCGTTCGATGAAGAGGCTGTCCTCAAGGCCAACACGCACGTTTCCGCCGAGCAGCGCGGCCTGTGTCAAGAACGGCATCTGATGGCGTCCCGCGGCCAGGACCGACCATTGGAACGTGTCTCCGAAGAGTCGATCCGCAGTCTGCTTCATGAACATCAGGTTATCGAGGTCGGCCCCGATTCCACCCAGCACGCCGAAGATCAACTGGATGAAGAAGGGCGCCTTGACGAGCCCCCGATCGAGGAAATGCGCCAGCGTGTAGAGATGACCCACGTCATAGCATTCGTGCTCAAACTTGGTGCCGTTCTCGCCAAGGCTTTGAAGGATATAAGCGATATCGCGAAAGGTGTTTCGAAAGATGAAGTCTTCGGATGCGAGGATGTAGTCCTTTTCCCATGCGAACTTCCATTGATCGATCTTTCGAGCGGCGGGGAATATCCCGAAGTTCATGCTCCCCATGTTCAAGGAACACATCTCGGGCTGGAACCGGTTTGCGGCGGCGAGCCGCTCCTGCACGGCCATCGCCGGGCTGCCGCCGGTGGTGATGTTCACGACCGCATCGGTCCGCTGGCGAATAACCGGTAGGAACCGCGCGAAGATATCCGGGTCTCCCGTCGGCTCGCCGGTATTGGGATTGCGGGCATGGAGATGCAGGATTGCGGCGCCGGCCTCGCTCGCTTCGATCGACTGGTCCGCGATCTGCTCCGGAGTGATCGGAAGCGCATCCGACATGGTCGGCGTATGGATGGCGCCCGTCACGGCGCAGCTGATGATGACCTTTGCCACGTTCTATCCTCTCGCCTCGCCGGATATGATCGACCCGGTGGCCAATTCGCTGGGAGCCGCCGTCAGCCCGCCGATATTGTTGCCAGGAAGTCGAACGTCGCGCCGTTCGCGCTGGTCGCAGCGGCTTCGTTCCACATCGGGCTGTTGGGGCGGGCAAACGCGTGCCCGACGCCCGGGTGCGTTTGAAGTTCGAAGTTCTTCTTGCCGGCAAGCGCGGTCCGCAGCTCCTGCTGCGCTTCGCGGTCGCACAGATGATCTTCCTCGGCGATGTGCAGCAGCATCGGAACCGAGATCCGGTCCGCCAATGCGAGCGACCGGTGGATGGCGACACCGTAATAAGAGACGGCGCTATCGACCAGGCCCTCCGCCGCGGCCAGATACGCCAGCCGGCCACCAAGGCAATAGCCGACGGCCGCGACCTGGCCGTTCGACGTGTCGAGTCCCTTGAGGACGGAGATCGCGGCCCGGATATCGGCCAGCGCGTCCTGCTCGTCGAGACCCTTCATCAGCGTCTCGGCGCGCGTTCGATCCTCGGGCTTGGTCGGGTCGAGCTGCACGCCCCGCTCCTGACGCGAGAACAGATCCGGCGCGAGCACGTCATATCCGTGGCTGCGAAAATCCTCGGCAATCGCGCGCATGCTCGCATTCAGGCCGAATATTTCCTGTAGCAGCACGATGCCGGGCCGCGGTGCCTCGCCATCCGCACGCAGCAGGATGTTCGCAACGCCGCCGTCTTCGCCCGGATTACTGGATTTTTCCACGGTCATCATATTCTCCTATCGCATCTCTGGCGGGCGGCCGGTCGCGACGAACAGGAAGCGCGCCGCCGTTCAGCTTCATCTGAACGTCCCGATATCTCATCCAATAATCGGAAGTCTGATCGGTTGCAGGCCAAGCCTCACCGCCCGATCCTGCCCTATGGCGATCGACTCTCCCCAGAAGGCCATTTCGCCTTTCTCTTCGTCCCGGACCTGCACCTTCACCGCGTAGATCGCATTTTCGCGCAGGATATGCCCCAGAATGGCGGGGTCGCTGGTGTCGAAGATGATCATGGGGCGATCTTCGCCGAGGGCGCGCGCGTGGATGACCGGAACGGCGCGATAGCGCGAGCCCTTCGATTGTTGGGAATAGATCGCCAGCACATCCCCCATCGTCGCGCCGGCCTTCATTGCGCCGAGCACGACCTCGACGCTCGCCGCGGCAAGCTCGAACATCGCTTCGAGGTGGGCGCTGGCCGCTCCTAGGTTCGCCGTGCGGGTGATCTGGCCGATATATCCAGAACTGCTGCGTGCTTCGATCTCGCAATATATCGGCTCGCCCTGACGAAGCAGCCGGCCCGTGGGAAACGGCGCGAGGCTGAACCCGAAATTGGTCCCGGCGGCCCACATCAGGAAATTGGCCGGCAGCGATCCCTGCTCGATCAGATGGCCGACCATCCTGCCATAGGGAACGCGCTCCGGAACGCCGGCGCGGGCTTCCGCGAGCAGGACATCGAAGGCTGGCTCGGCGATCGCCACCGCCTCGCCCACCGCTGCGCGCTCCTCGGCGGTCTTTTGCGCGCGCAAACCATCCAGCAGGTCGGTAGCATCCACCAGCGATGCGCGGGGGAACTTACGCTTGAGCAGGTCGACGAAACCCGAGGGCGCCAGCCCGTCGGGAAAGCGCGGGCTGCCCTTCAGGCCAGGCATGCCGATGCGCCCTTCGCCGATGTCCAGCTCTTTGAGACGAGCGACGACCCCGCCGCCGACGGCCCAGTGAGTCGCGCGGACGTCGGTCGTCCAAGTCTGCCATGCCCGCCAGAAGGCTGCGGAAGGGACCGGCCCGACGACGGCGGTCACCTCGCCCGCGCGGGGGAATACGACCGACACCGGCGCATTGTTGCCGCCGACCATCGACAGGTAGGTCGCGTGCGCCTGCAGCTGATCCCAGAAGCCCGGGTTAGGCGGCGTGACGAGGACATCCAAGCCGGCCTCTTTCATGGCGGCGCGGACGCGACCCCACCGGCCGTCGCGCTCGTCGAGGCTCAATTCGCCGTCGCGCCTATAATCCACAAGGTCGGAACGTGCTCGTTCGGCGGTCATCTCTGCCCCGTTCCCCTGAATGGCCTCGCAGCCGCCAAGGCCGGCGCCGCGCCGGTCACCAGTGGACCATCGGCAGACCTGCCACCGGCGAGCGGAAGGCAGGTATCCGCGTGGCGCGAAGGCCGCCGATCATGGCGGTCTGCAGGTCGGGGCCGCCGAACGTCACGCTCGCCATCCACGGGCAGATCGTTCCGCCGGTGGCATAAAGCGTATCGAAGGACACGGGCTTGCCCGAGGCAAATTCAGCCTCGAAGACATTGGTCGCCTGTTGGTTGCCATCGTCCAGCAGCTCGAGCAGCTCGCCATCCGGCGTGATCGCGACGAGCCGGTCGGCGAATATCATCGTCGCCCAGAGGTTGCCGTAGGCATCGAAGGCGATCCCGTCGATGACACCGCGGCCGAGATCCTCGGGGCCGTAGGTCTCACGCGGTCCCAGGCCATCGGCCGTGACCTTGTAGCGGGACACCCGCTTGCCGGTGGTCTCGGCCGCGTAGAGCCATTCCTCATTGGCATCGAGCCGCACCTCGTTGGTGAAGTACAGGCCATCGGCGACGATCCTCGGTCCGCGCTCGTCGATCAGCACGATCAGACCGTCCCGGACGGACCGGGTGATGGCATCGCTCCATGGATTTACCTTGGTCGAGATGGTGACCCAAAGCCGGTTCTTGCGATCGCGCAGGACGAAGTTGACCTTGCCGAGCCACTCACCATCGATGCTATCGAGCAGGACCGAAGTATTGCCGTCGCGATCCATCCGTTCGAGCCGGTCGGTCCCGAAATTGGAGATCAGGAAATCTCCGTTCTCGGCGAACGCGAGGCCGTTCGGAAGCGTGCCGGTCAGCAGGCTCGCCGCGGGGTTGGCGCCGAGGTCGAACCGTGCGCTGACCTTCTGGGTGATCAGGCGCTGCTCTCCCATCGGATCGATCCGCATGACGCCACCTCGGGCATCGGCCGACCAGATCGTTCCGTCGCGTTCCGCAAGAATGCACTCCGGGCGCTGCAGATCCTGGCCGATATAGCTGATTTGGGATCGGTCGACGGACCAACCCTTGAGTGGATTTTTCGCGCTCAATTGCACCTTCTTCCTGCTCCCGGAAACCTTCGATCCCCCATCCGCTGCGGGCTGCGCCCGGGCTCGGCATCGATTTCGGAATATTTGCCGCCTGCCCTACCGAGATTGGGGCCCGGCGCGGCGGCTCAGATCAAACAGCGCGGCCGGCGATCATGCGTGCGGACGGTAAACATCCGTCCGGATCGAAGACACGGGCGTGTCGCTCAAGCCGCTGTAGCCGTGCGGGCCGCAAGCGCTCCTTCGATCGCGGCGGTCCAACGCGGGATGGTGCTGGATTCGAGATATTGCTTCTGCATGTACTCGGTGAGGATTTCGAGCATCACCTTGTTTTCCACCCAAAGCTCGATGACATCGAAGCCGAGCTTGCGATGGAGCTTGCGGGTCGTCCAACCCTCCCGCTCACCGAGGGCCTCCACCTCTTCCGGCGTCATCGAGGTTGCCAGGGCCAAATGCGTGGCCGTAAGCCCGGTCGTACCAGGCTCGACGTCCATCCCCCGTTCGCCATCCAAGGAATAGACCTGGCCGCGCGGGTAGACTTCCACCGCGCTGTTCCGATCGTCCGGCCCCAGCGCAATCCACGATCCGTTATTGAGCGGCACGAACTCAAGCGCGATCCCACCCCAGATCTCGGCAATGACTTCCGACACGTGCTTGGGATCGTCCGTGGCGATGGATGCGTGGAAAATCATGATCAACTCCCAACCATTGAGGCAGCGGACCCGACCTCCGTCCGCCACTCTCAGGCATTTTCCTTCGCTAAAAGTGTTCGCATACCGCGTAGCAGCGGATTTTGCGCTGCTCCGAGCTCCGACCTACACCGTTCAGCGTGGCATTTGCCCCGATACTCCCGTCGGGCCGCCCATGCACATAACGCAGTTCAATGCCACCATCGGCTCACGCGATGGAGACGTGCGGCATGCTGATGATAGATGAGCTGATCTCGTAAGCCGCGCTCGTCAAAGCGCCTCATGCT